>DATKGO010000065.1:0-17509 GCA_035510695.1 Patescibacteria group bacterium
AATACAAAACGCTTAATCTTGTTTTGTTAAAAAAGCAGATTGATGAAATTCTGAAGCGTCTTACACCAACAAAAGTTAGGTGACATTTATTCGTGAGTCAACGATTCGACCAAAGGGTTATTTATCCGTGAGGAAATACGGCCGCAGGGTCAACTTTTTAACTTAAATTTGACAATAAACGTACTCATGTATAATATTTATATATAATTACTAATCTTGGGTTTTGTTATGGCAAAATATGATCTACGTTTAAAGGCAAGAGCGCTTAGGAAGCAAGGAGTAAGCGTAAAACAAATTTCAAAGGAGTTAGAAGTATCCAAAGGTACTGCAAGTATTTGGGTAAGAGACATAATTCTTACAGTTGAACAATTAGAAAGACTTCGAATGTCAGAATTGAAAGGAGCAGAATTGGGCCGTCTAAGGGGTGCGCTTATACAAAAAGAAAGAAGAATAAAATTAGCAAAGGATTTAAAAAATAAAGGTCTGGTAGCTTTAAAAGATTTATCCAAAAGAGAAATACTTATACTTGGGCTAGCTTTATATTGGGGAGAGGGAAATAAGAAAAATAGAAGAATACAATTTTGTAATTCTGATCCTGACATGATAAAATTCATTCTGTATTGGCTTCAAAAATGTTTTGGGGTTAATAAAAAAGATATCAAATGTACAATTGGAATTAATGAAATTCATGCCTATCGTGAACAGATATTATTGAGTTATTGGTCAGAAATAACGGATATTCCTTTAGGCCAATTTAGTAAAAATAGCTATAAAAAAGTGTTAAACAAGAAAGTTTACGAAAACATGGATCAGTATTTTGGTACATTATCTATAAATGTTTGTAAAGGTATAGAACATTTCTATACAATTAATGGGTTAATAGAGGCAATGAGAGAAATATGTTCTGAACCTTCTATTATTGATTCGCCAAGGTAGCTCAATGGTGGAGCAGAGTCTTCATAAGGCTACGGTTGTGGGTCCGAATCCCACCCTTGGTACTAGGCGTAAGAAATTGTTACATTGCTAAATTGTTTCATTGTTAACCTCATCCCATCCCTCTCCCTGCCTACCGGCAGGCAGGCTAAAAGGAGAGGGAGCTATTTTCAACAATATAACAATATAACAATAAATTTTTTCTTCTCTTTTAATATGCAGCAGATTGGTGTAATCGATTCAGGACTTGGTGGACTTACGATTTGGCAGGAAATTGTGAAGCTCATGCCTGATTTAGCCACAATTTATATTGCAGATTCGAAAAATACCCCTTACGGTACTAAATCAGCCGAAGAAATTATCAGTTTGACCTGCAGATTAGTTCGGTTTCTTGATCAACTGGACGTGAGAACGATTGTCGTGGCTTGTAACACTATGTCAGTTACAGCTTTGCCCACACTTCGTCGGGAATTTCCCCAGATTACTTTCGTCGGTACGGTGCCGGCGGTAAAAACAGCAGTCAAAGTTTCTAAAAGTAAAAAGATTGGCATTTTGACTACAAAACGGACTGAAGAAAGTGCCTATTTGGCTGATTTGATCCATCAATTTGCGAAAGGCTGCGAAGTTACCGTTGTCGGAACTAACCGTTTAGTCCCTTTGATTGAAGAGGGGCAAATTGAGAGTGAAAAGATGCATGAATTATTGGTAGAAGAGCTTTTACCATTTAGAGAAGCTGAAATTGATGCATTAGTTCTCGGCTGCACGCATTATCCGTTTTTGAAAAAATTGATAAGCCAAATTTTGCCTGGAGTATTGTTAATTGATAGCAGCGAAGCAGTAGCGCGGCAGACGAGACGGGTAGTGAGTCTTGAACAAAGAGGCTTGAGAAAAGAGAAAGAAGAAAAACATGTGTTTTATACTAGCGGAGAGACGAGTGATTTAAGAAATATGATTTATGAATTAGGAAGACCGAAGAATTTTCAATTTCAAATTTTTAATTTTCCTGCCTGCCGGCAGGCAGGTAGTGAAAGCAAAATGATTAATGTTTAAACATTTTGTCATTAATCATTGATTAAAAATTAGAAATTTAATTTATCTTTGTTCCACATTGTACAGCGGGCCGACAATGTTGATGTTGGACGGTGCACGCAGATTGAAATAGTTTTTGAAATCCGATCCGCTGAAGGTTTGTGTCCCCGCATCTCCATTGAACGTAATAGTTGTGGTCACACCGCTGCCGAAATCCGCATTAACCGAAGCCGAAGAAATAGAATTAAACGGCGTAACGCCCCGGTTTTTCAATTCCTGTTTGACTCGTCCCGAATCCCAAGTATCCACGCCGTCGGGATTGGATTTATCGGTTTGAGCCAGATGGTTTTGTGTTCCGCTGTCAGCCTTGGCTAATAAAATTACATTGACAATATCAGCTAATTCTTCAGGTTTCAGCCAGGCTGTGTTGGCATAATCGCTTCTTCCACCCCAATCGCAGTAAAACCAAGGAGAATCTTTATCGTAGGCATTGTTATTTAAGTCTGAGAAACTATTGATTGCACTCGAAGAATCTTGCGCATCTTTGGTGAAGGAAGTACTATCCCAGCCGATTGAAGCAGATGAATGAACATAACCGCCGTGTGTTGAAGAGAACCAGGCTTTGACTACCTGACCCCCCTGTACCATTACCTGACCGGCTGTTTGAGTTACGGCAGAATCCCAGTTGCCGCCTTTGGGATTGGTTTGGAAAACTTGGCAATTTTGATTGGCACAGATAGACATCGCTCCATTATTGGTAGCCGCTACTGCATAAGATCTTGCAGCAATTGCCTGAGCTTTAAGCGCTTCTATCGGCCAGCCGTCCGGAACTTCATAAATTCTTCTGACATAATCATCCAAGCTGCCACTCCAAATAATGTTTCCGCTATTGAAGCCATTACTGTCGTTAACATTAATAGTAATGCTGGAATTTTGATAGCTGTCAAAATTATAATATGCCCGCAGGATTGTATCAGAATTTTGTCCGGCATTAGCTCGACCCAAAGCTCCGTATTGATTAAGCCCGACTCTATTAGGGACTCCGTAGGTAAATAATCCAAACCTCGGACTAAATCCCGGATCTTTGCCATTGGTGAGATCACTAGAACATCCGCCTTGGGTACTATAAGCGTATAAAGGGATGTTTAAGCTGGCAAGTTTTTGAGCCAATAATTGCTGCTGTTTGGCTGAAAGTTGGGCGATTTGGTTGGAAAGCGTGGATTGATAAGCTTTGGCTCCTTGAATAACTGTATCCAGTTTAGCCGATTGCTGGTCAAGATCCGTTTTGGCGGCTGCCAGCCGGGTCTCTTCATTTTCCAAATCTATTTTTTTCTGCTGCAAATCCGTGATAGAAAGTGCCAAATTGGTAATCAGAGTTTTATCCTGATTTGCCTGTGCTTGTTGATAGGCGAGGTTTAAGGTTAATTCATCGGCAGATTTGGCCGACAAGAGGGTGGCTAAAGAGGAATTAGAATAATTTTGGATATAAAATTCTCGCACTGTGGCATTTAACAGTTTTTGCTTGGTTTCCATATCGGCGTAACCGTCATCAATTTGTTTTTTCTTCACTATGATATCCGCTTCAATATTGGCAACTTCGTTTTTAATAGTGGCGATTTGATTTTGCATATCGGTCATTTGAGATTCAAGAGGGGTGGTAGCGGCAACCGATTTATTCAATTGATCGGTTAAATCGCCGATTTGTTTGGTAATATCATCCAATTCATCGGCATGAGTTAGATGCGTAATTGCCAGCAAACCGGAGCCAAGCAAGAGAAAAGTGATAAGAAATACGAGCAGTTGCTTCATGGGACAGAACCATTATAGCGCATAAATATTATTGACACAAAGGAAGCTAACTGGTAGTATAAACAGACTATGGCGGATGTAGCTTTTACAGATGCAAATTTTGATCAGGAAGTTTTGAAAGCAGCTATGCCGGTGATGGTGGATTTTTGGGCGCCGTGGTGTCAACCCTGTAAAATGGTTGGTCCAACCATTGAAGCCTTGGCTGTGGATTATGCCGGAAAAGTTAAAGTTGGGAAAATGAATGTAGATGAGAATGCTCAAATTCCCGGTCAGTTCGGTATTATGGGAATTCCAACAGTTATACTTTTTCAAAACGGTCAGCCGGTGAAATCTTTTGTCGGTGTCCAAGCCAAAGAAACCTACAAAGTTGCGATAGAAGAAGTGCTGAAATAATTTTCAATTTTTAATTTCCAATTTCCATTGAATTTTCATTTGAACATTGATTCATTGGTCATTGATTGAAAATTGAGCATTGAAAATTGGAAATTTTATTATGCTCTACGATGTTATTATCATTGGTTCAGGTCCTTCCGGTTTAACCGCTGCTATCTATACCACCCGCGCCAGTTTAAAAACCTTAGTTCTTGCCGGATCGAAATGGGGAGGTCAGTTGATGCTGACTTCGGTGATTGAAAATTTTCCGGGTTTTCCGGAGGGCATTGAAGGCCCCGAGTTAATGGCCAATATGCGCAAACAAGCCGAGAAGCATGGCGCGGAAATTATTGACACGGATTTTGTCAGCGGAGATTTTATTAAACAGCCTTTTGTTTTAAAAACCGGAGAAAAAGAATATCAAGCCAAGTCAGTTATTATTGCGACAGGTGCAGACGCTAGATGGTTAGGAGTAAAGGGCGAAGAAGAAAGAATAGGCAAAGGAGTTTCTTGTTGTGCTACTTGTGACGCTATGTTTTTCCGAGCAAAAAATGTGATTATTGTAGGAGGGGGCGATAGTGCCATGGAAGAGGCTTTGGTTTTAGCAAAAGTTGCTGCCAGTGTTACGATTGTCCATCGCCGCGGAGAATTTAAAGCCAGCAGTATTATGTTGAAGCGAGCAAAGGAAAATCCAAAAATTTCTTTTTTACTGAATTCACAAATTGAAGAGATTTTAGGCGACTACAGAGTGCAAAGTGTAAAAGTGAAAAATAATGTAACCGGAGAAGAGAGAGAAATGCCGATTGATGGAGTTTTTGTGGCTATTGGACACATACCCAACACGACTGTTTTTAAAGGCATTGAAACGGATAAGGAAGGATATATTGCAGTAAAAGAGCATTACCAGACGAATATCCCGGGTGTTTTCGTCAGCGGAGATGTACATGATAAGAGGTATAGACAAGCGATAACCGCGGCAGGCTATGGATCATCTGCGGCGTTAGAAGTTGAAAAATGGTTAGCAGATCACGAGTAATTATGGATAATATTGAAGCTTGCAGATTCAGAAATAATATCCCATCAGATGTAGAAACAGGGGTAATGGCTTTTTCTGTTGAAGATGCTAAGAAGACAGGTCAACCTATTTGTGGATTAAAAGTTGAAAACGGAAATCAACCGCCGGTATGTACACTTCCGAATGAAGGTACTAATACTTGTCCGATCGCACTATTTTGGAGGGGTAAAATAACACTTGCAGAATCTAGGTTACAACTTTTAAAACTTTATAATCCTCAAGTTTAACAAGAGTGAGAAATTATATTTCAGCAGTCCGCTCCCACGGGAATTCGTTTCTGCCGAAGTGGCCATAAGCTGCGGTTTTCAGATAAATCGGTCGGCGAAGATTTAGAGTTTCAATAATGCCTTTCACCGAAGTATCAAGAAGTTTGAACATAAAATCATTAATTATTTTTTTTGAGACTTTATTTGTTCCAAAAGTTTCCACTTCCTGCATCAAAGGTTTTTGGGCGCCGATGAAATAGGCGAGCCGGACTTCGGCTTTTTCGGCCAATCCATGAGCAACTATATTTTTAGCTATATATCTGGCTGCATATGCGCCGGATCTATCAACTTTCGTTGGATCCTTTCCGCTGAAAGCTCCACCGCCGACTCGGGCATAGCCGCCATATGTGTCAACAATTATTTTTCTGCCTGTTAAGCCTGCATCCATGGCCGGTCCGCCGTAATTCCAAACGCCGGTGCCGTTGACGATAAGGTTTTTCATATCAACTGAAAATCCGTGTTTGTTTAAAATCGGAATTACAACTTGATTATATAAGTCATTTTTTACCTTTGTTAATTCAACATCTTCGCTATGAGGAACAGCCAGAACTACATCCTGAATTCCGACAGGTTGACCTTTACTATA
This sequence comes from Patescibacteria group bacterium, assembly GCA_035510695.1. Classification (GTDB taxonomy): domain Bacteria; phylum Patescibacteriota; class Microgenomatia; order Levybacterales; family UBA12049; genus DAIDHK01. The sequence continues at coordinate 6,071 of DATKGO010000065.1, forward strand.
CTCTACAGTAACCTGGCTTTTGCCGTCCGGGCGAAGATAAGGGATTGTTTTATTTTCTCTGGCCTGGTCAACCGCTTGTGCCAACTCTTGGGCGAGTTGAATAGGTAGCGGCATAAAATCTTTAGTTTCTTTACAGGCAAAGCCAAACATCATGCCTTGATCGCCGGCTCCTTCCAAATCAACACCGGCGGCGATTTCAGAGGATTGAGTATGGATGACGGTTTTGATGCTTGATTGGTCGGAAAAATTGAGTTTAGGATCGGTATAACCGAGGCGGCGGATTTGTTCTCTAGCAATTGCTTCATAATCCAATTTCGCAGATGTGGTGACTTCGCCAAGCATGAAGAGATGGTTGAAACCGGCGACTGTTTCGATAGCGACCCGACTTTTGGGATCTTGGGCTAATGCAGCATCAACTACTGCGTCACTGATTTGGTCGCAGACTTTATCCGGGTGTCCGGCGCAGACTGATTCAGAGGTAAAGATAGAGTTCATATTATTTTGCTCGGAACGAAATTTTTTCTAGCACCGGACTACGCCAATCCGTATATGGCTTCGCCTTTCATGCTAGGAAAAAATTTGTTCCTCGCTTCATTATTAATTTTAAGACAAAAAAACCTCCCTGGAAGGAGGTTGTAAATTTTTTCCCTTCGACAAGGGCAAATCTTCCTCTTCAGGATTGGGCACCCATAACGGTTTGCAAAGGGCTTGCCCTGAGCTTGCCGAAGGGTTGCCGGATGAACTATTAATTTAGTTCATCACTCTTGATTTCTACAGAATACTCTACGGTAAAAATGCTGTTTTGTCAATGATTTTTATTATTGTATTTTTATTATTGCTTAAGAAGAATTAATCCATTAAGATAAATACATGGTAGAATTTAGAAAATTAATTCCTTTTTTGAAGAGAAGAGAGCAGACTCCGGTAGTGCCGATTGAGAGAATTCAACCAATACCTAGTGAACAATCCACTATTGTAAAAAATACAATTAATAAATTAAATGCGGTAGGAAGCCCTGAACAAATAGAAGAACAAAGAACTAAGTTTGACGTGGCTTCGGCTGATGTAAAACCAACGCCCTTAACCGAGTTTCCCGGCTTTAGAATGGCTGTGGATCAGGATGCGCCAATGCAGGCGGCAGTAGAACTTGTTGAAGAAGCTAGAAAAAACCTTGTCCCAACCGTTGAACAAAAAGATCCGGCAGAGGAAACACGGAAAAATTTATTGGGGGTAATTAAGAAATTAATTCCGGGTAAAAAAATGCGTCATTATATGGCTGCGGCTTTAACAGCGGCAGGAATAGTTGGAGGAAGTGCGGTGGCTGGAGTGAGTGAGGCAATACAGCAGAATAATGTTTCTCATAATCCTATTGTAGGTTTGGCAAATCATGAAGCTACAAGTACTCCTGTGATTGAAGGACTTACATTGAATACGGGAATAGCTAATCCAGCCGCAACTCCAGTTGAAAATAAAGCAGAGGGAGATATTTCCGTAAAAACGGAAGCTTTAAAAACACCGGAAACATTGGTGGAGCAATTAAAAGGTATCGCCGAAGCTGCCGGTAAAAGTGTGGATTCTGATTTAGGGCAGAATTTGCCGGTACAGGAACCGTTACCACAAAATGTTCAACAACATAATGTTAGTAAATATGACTCTTCCGGTACATTTTATCAGCAGTTAGCGAAAAAAGAAGATAAGAAAGGAACAGCTATTAGCGATAAACCGCAGGAACAAATTAAAGTTCCCGAAACATTTTTACATCAAATATTAGGTGGAGATTTGGTAGTGAAAACAACTGTTTGGTCTGCAATGGTGGAACGAATTCGTTCAGTTGCTCCGGAAGGGACAAACGATGAGCAGATTGAGCAAATAGCGAATCTATTTATTCGTACTGCGACTTATAAAGGAATGCAATTAGGTGACGTACAACCTGGGCAGCATATAAATTTATTAACATCTGTGGATCCCGGTTTGAACAGAGTAGCTGAAGATTTAACGAGTAGTATTGATTCAAGTAAATATAAAAATGCTACTGAATTACAACGTATGTTTTTAAATAGTTTGGCTAATAAGAAAGTAAATTAAAAATTAAATTGACGATATGAATAAACAATCCAAAATTCTTTCGCAACAAATGATTGAAGATTTTGTGCTGAGTATGGAGCATAAAGGTTTGAGTCGGGAAGCAATTGAACAAATCTTATCGCAGGCGATTGATGAAGTTGAGGAAGAAGTGGTTGACGAATTAATGGAGAAATTACCGGAAGATAAAAAACAGTTACTTGATGCGTTGGTGGCGCAGGGAACAGATGCAGAAGAAATCGCCAGACAGTTGGAAATTGATCAGGAAGAATTGGAAGAAAGTGAAAGCGAAAAATTTGCCGAAATCCTCGAAGAGATGACGGAGAAATTGTAGAATTACTTCAACGCGGCGTCGATAGCGGTTTTTAATTGGTCTTCCGGTAGTGCTCCGACTAAAACCTGCGGTTTTTTGCCATCCGCCAAAATTATTGTGGTTGGTGTTCCCTGCACACCGGCTTGCGTTCCGTCGGCTTCTTCATCCTTTACGGCTTGTTCAAATTTATTTGAGTCCAAACAACTTTGGAAAGCCGTTTGATCTACTCCGACTTCGGCAGCCAGCGGACCTAAGGCGTCAAGACTAAAACCTGTGCCGTTGGAAGTAGTTCGTTCAAATATTTTGTCAATGAAATTCCAGGCTAGGTCATTGCCTCCCAAATCATTAACGCAAAGCGTGGCTTGTGCTTCTTTATCGGCATTTTGATGGAAAGGTAGAGGATAAGTTCGGTAAACCCAGCGGACTTTATCGCCGTAATCGGTCATCAGTTGCTTCATGGTCGGGTGGAATGATTTACAGAACGGACATTCTTCATCGGAATATTCTACCAGTGTCACTTTTGCGTTGACATTCCCGCGGATAATATCACTGTTGGTTACAGGTTTAATATTCCCCGATGCCGGAGGAGTAGTGGGCTGTTGATTTGCCGGCGCAACGGCATTGGCTACCGTATTGGTTCCGCCGTTTTTTAATTGCAATTGTAAATATTGGATTTTGCTGGTTTCCATACCCAAGAAAAAAGAGGCGATAATCATGCCGATAACCAAAAGAGGCGTATAATTTGAGAATCTTAATTTAGCAAAGGGAAGTTTAGGCAAGGAAAACTTGGGTAAATTTATTTCAATTTCCTTATCTTGATTTTGTGAATGTTTAAGCGAGGAGGAGGTTTTTCTTGGCATACAGTGTTTTCTATTCTAGAGAGAGTAGATGTAATTGTCAATTAGCATTTGGAAGTTAAACATTATATAATGTGTGATGTCTATGGATCAGCAAAACCCGATATCGTCTTCGCTGCATAATCTTGAGGGAACTTCAGAATCATCTAAGCCACTTTCTCGTTTGGCGGAAATAGTGCTAAAAACTTTTGAAAAAGAAAAAGTTGACTTGAACGAACGGAAAATCTCTGTTAATCCGGTAGTGGCCAGATTTGCCGCCTGGTATGAAAAACTGCGTAACGCCATGGAATACAGAGATGAAGAAGTAATTCTGCGCGCCAGTATTGAGCGAATTCTTAGACGACGTTTATTGCTTGGCGGAAATGCGCAAACTACGGCCGAACCTCTGATCAGGGAATTGATTTGGGCGCGTTATGTACCGGAGAATCAAACGCCTGAATCTGCAATTGCGAAAGTGGAACAGACAATAGATCTTTACTTAAACCTGCGTTTCAAAATTTTGCGCAAACATCGTTTGTCTGAATCTACCATCAACCAATGGATTTATCACTTGATGTCCTCAGATCTTGAGCATTTGTTAAATCCTAATTGTGAGAAAGAAACCATGAATAATTTCATGTTTCAGGTTTTGAAAAATGAAATAAAAATCGAAGATGCTTCGGAGGAAACCAGAAGTGCGCAGATATATATCGCGGTTCGTCGGGCTTTTGCCAAAGACGATATTGCTTTTTTGCGTTTTAATTTGTTTACTTTGTATTTTGGTAAATTGACCGCCGAAACACTGGATTCAATCGCCGATAATTTTCTCAACGGTTACAACGAAATTGTCAAAGAACTTAGTTTTCCCGCCAGGGAACGTGTATATGTTTATGTTCGACGCCGCGCGGCTGCGTTTTTAATTTTGGAAGATATTCTGCGGGAAAATAAAGATACAATTCGTCATTTAATTCAAGATCAAGTGGCATTGAAAGAAGCGGTTCTGAAAGCTTGCGAAAAACGTTATGAAAGTATTTCCAATAAAGTCACAACCGCAATTGTCAGAAGCGTAATTTTTATTTTAATGACGAAATTGGTTTTTGCCTTTGCGGTGGAAGGTACTTATGATAAATTGATTTACGGTAGTGTCCAATGGATGACTCTGGCGATTAATACCGGAATTCCACCGCTTTTGATGATTATAGTGAGTTTGTTTATCCGGACGCCGGGTGAAGAAAATTCGCTGCGGATTTTTAACTACATTGAGAAATTACTTTTTGTCGACGATCCGGTTTATGGCGATCCATTATTTGTTAAGAGTAAAAAAGACGGAGGCAATCCGGTTTTGAACGCGATTTTTGCCATTTTGTGGTTTTTGGCATTTGTCATTTCTTTCGGCGCGGTGACTATCGCCCTCAATGATTTGCATTTCAATATCGTAAGTAAAGGTATTTTCCTGGTTTTTTTGGCAATCGTGTCATTTTTGTCTTACCGTATCAGTTTAATCGCGCACTTATATCGACTTGGCGAGAAGCAAGGTATGCTGACGCCGGTAATTGATTTCTTCTTTATGCCGGTAGTTAGAGTGGGCCGGCGTTTGACTGAAGGGATTTCGCAAATTAATTTTATTTTGTTTGTTTTTGATTTTATTATTGAGACACCTTTTAAAAGTGTTTTCGCCTTCGCGGAACAATGGTTCCGCTTCCTGCATGATAAAAGAGAAGAGCTGGGATAAATAAATAATCCAATAAACAAATAATCCAATAATCGAATAAATAAACGAAACGAGATTTATGAATAAGACGAATTGTTAAATTGCTAAATTATTACGTCATTGCGAGGAGCAATCGGAACGCATGCAATGCGTGAGATCGCTTGCTTGACAAGGGCAAGCGACGAAGCAATCTCGTAGTCATACTGAACTTGTTTCAGGATCTAGACTTTCTTCAATAATCACGCCTTGGTAATTCATAACTTGAGTATAGCAAAAGTTTTGAGAAAAATTTTATCCCAGAATTCAATGTTTTTCGATGTAGGCAAGTATGTCGGGGAAAGTTTGGGCGAAATAATCTACTTTTACTGATTTAAAATCTTCTTTATTTCTAATTCCGCCTTCCAAAAGAGCTATGAAATGTAAACCAGCTCCCTTTGCGCAAATCCCATCACTTAATGAATCGCCGACATATACTGATTCTTGCGGGGTAACATTAAATTCGGAAAGGATTTGATCAAATGCCCGCGGATCAGGTTTGTGATATTCGGAACTATCGGAATGATAAATTTTCTCAACATATTTATTTATCAGATGCGATTTATCCAATAAATGTTCCACTTCGTGATAAACGCGTGAAGTTAAAATAGCCAGATGTTTACCTGCTTTTTTCAATTTTTTCAAAGTTTGTATGTTTTGTTCACTGATTTGATCAATCTTTTTGTCTTTTATGAATTTGGGCAAGAATTGTTTATGCAAAGTTATGAAAGCATCCGGATCAATTCCCGGGACTCGCTCAATAATAGCTTCCCTCATCGGTATTCCCCAGTTTTTCTGGTGCGCGGCTCTGCTCATAGCTGGGAAACCCATTTTTTTAATTGTGTAGTTTTCGTAATGAAACACAGCTTCTTCGTTCTGCGAAAGCGTATCATCAAAATCTATAACTACAAGTTTTATCATGCGTTTATTTTTAGCACATGAATCTCTATTGCTTAGGTTTCGGTTGCAGACGGGGGAGATCCGGCGGCTGTGACTCTTGTGTCTCTAACCAGGCATCAACTGTGGTCATATCCAAATCGGCATTTTTGGCAATTGTTTGAGCAGTTGTAAATTCTGCAAAACGTCCAATTTCTTTTAGTTCTGATTCAGGTTTAGTGAAAGGAATTGGTGCAGTGAAGGAGCGGCTTACTGCGAAAAATCTATCACTAGCTCTTTGGGCTTTTTCTTCATCCTCTTCAGCTCTAGCCAGTTCTAACATGCTGGATTCAAGCGCTCGATCAGCTGTCTCACTTACTTGCTCACTAGTTATAAGATAGATGGCTCCTGTTTTACAGGCTTCTGCGAATTCACGCAATGAAAGTTTGGCCGAATCTTTCTGAGAGGGATCGACAAATTCAGCAAACTCTTTCCAGCTTATTTCCCGATATTCTTTAATAAGTTTTTTTCCGTCTACTCCAAAATCTTTTTCCAAGCCTAAAATGTTCTCTATATCTGTCAAAAACTGCGGTCTTTCGGCTAAATTTGGGGGAACAAGTCCATAATAGCCAAGCAGCTTGGTTTCAATTCTATTTACAACATCAGGATTAGCCAGAGCGTTACGGGTCAGAAATAAGGATTTCAAGTTGGTAATGTCTAATTTATTCACAGTTTCGACTGTAATTGGACTCGTATTGTCAGTGGGTTCTTCCGATGGTGGGACGATTTTATATTTAAATTTTGTTCCTTCCTGACCATCTACATTATTTTCAGCCATAATAAAATTGTATAGGCTTTAATATCGACAGTCAAATATTTGTGGAAACTTATTTTAGTGGCCGGGGGTTGGCGTCGGAGATGGGACATATGAACAGCTGACGCTGTTTTCGGTTCCGGCTATGAAATATTCTTTTCGTCCATTGCAATTTTTTTGTACCACATCCGAAGGCATAGGCGGCGCGTTGTTTGGTACGCCGGCGTCTAAGCTACTCATGATTTTATTCCAAATCGGCGCGGCGCCGGTGATGCCGGAAGCCAAAGCCGGACTCATCGGGCTGTTATCATTATTTCCCACCCAGACAATCACCACGTAATTTTTCGTATAACCGTCAGTCCAGTTGTCGCGTTTATCATCAGTAGTGCCAGTCTTTACCGGAATATAATGGCCTGGAATATATAAAGGAGAATTTGGACCAAATTCCAGAGTTCTGGAATTATTATCAGCCAAAATATCACTTAAAATATAGGTTATTCCCGGATCTAAAACGCTGGTGGAAGGAATTTTACTATTATCTTTTTCCTCCAAAACATCGCCTTTATAATCGGTAATGGATAAAATCGGATTTGGATCAACCCGGTTACCATTGTTGGCTAATGTGCCATAAACTGTGGCCATATCCAGCATGGTTACGTCGGCACTACCTAAAGTAATAGATAAGCCGTACTGGCTCGGATCACCCCAGCTTTGAATGCCCATTTCCTTACCTAAATTTACCATGGCCGGAACCCCGATTTGGTTTAATGTTTTTACCGCCGGTACGTTAAAAGAATTGGCAAGGGCTATACGTAGAGGAACTCTTCCGTGAAAACGTCCGTCGTAATTAACCGGCGAATAGGATTGTCCCCAAGGGTTAGTATATGTAACCGGACTATCATCAAGAATTGTTTCAGCCGTAAAACCGCGTTGAAAAGCCGCACTGTAAGTAACAACTTTTATAGATGAACCGGGTTGCCGCAAGGAAGTGGCCAAATTAACATTGCCGCCGTTTGGATCGTTGAAATCATGACTGCCGACCATAGCCAAAATATCGCCATTAGTCGGATCGGTAATTAAGGCAGCGCCATTGGTTAAATTGAGATAGGCATCATTGGCTACTTCATTGGCGACAATTTGCTGCACCTGGTTTTGCAGACGAATATCAATAGAAGTTTTGACGATTAATCCTCCGCGTTCAACTAAAGCCGGTCCGTATTTTTGCTCCAAATAATCGGTGACATAATTGACAAAATGCGGAGCAAATAAAGGTTGACTTTGGGTTGCGAAAGTTAATTTCTCTTTTGCCGCAGTTTCTGCTTGTTGTTGGGTGATAAAGTTGTTATCAACCATTTTATCCAAGACTTCTATCTGCCGTTTTTTCCAAAGATTACCATTGTCGCCAAAAGGAGAATAAGAAGTCGGTGCCGCGGTTAAGCCTGCCAAAAGAGCCGATTGCGCTAAGTCCAAATTCTTAACGTTTTCATTAAAATATACTTCGCTGGCTGCTTCAATTCCCCAAGCTGTTCCGCCATATGGTACTTGATTGAAATACATTCCCAAAATTTGATCTTTTGTGTAAAGCCTTTCCGCCCAAAAAGCCAGAATAATTTCTTTAAATTTGCGGGAGATACTTCTTTCACTGGTTAAAAGCGAAGACTTAATTAGCTGTTGAGTGATGGTTGATCCGCCTTGAATCGGCTTGCCGGTTAAGTCTTCATAAAAGGCTCGGACAATTGAAGGTAAATCAAATCCGGGATGTTTATAAAAATTTTTATCTTCAATCGCAATTGTGGCATTTTGTAAATTTTGCGGTATATCATTCAATGGCACCAAAGTTCTGTTTTGCTGGGCGAAGATTTGTTGTAACAAAACCCCATTCCTATCATAAATTTTGGTGGTCTGGGGAATCTGCTGCAAAGATAATTCACTTGGACTGGGGAGATCTTGAATAAAAACAATAGCTACTAAGGGAAGAAAGATAAAGAAAAAAGAAAAAATAATGCCGGCAATCAAATATTTTATTTTAGTTAGTAACGAGATAGGTAAGGGCTTGGGTGAACGGCTTTGTTGACTAAGAACTTTTCTATTATGTGTTTTATAATTAAAAACGGTTTTTTTGCGGGGGAAGAAATGGTGGAATAAGAAAAATCTTCTGAGATTAAAAAACGTGTCGTTTAATAAATTTAAAAATCTGCCTGTAATCCAAAGAACACTGTCACCTATAGCAATAAAAAACATCGGAATAAAGAGGAATATTTTTAAAACCAACACAAAAATCAGCGAGTAGGTGCGTCGCCGTGTGGAATTTGAACGCAATTTTTTTGCCATGTGAGCTTTTCTAAAGAGCAGGGAATTTGATCCAAATTATACAGTAGAAGAGAGAATTTGGGAAGATGGGAGTTGATCACCATAGAATTAGTGTCCGGGAGTGGGCGTCGGGGAGGGGCTGGAGTGCGGACAATCCAGACAATATTTATTACCCAGCGGATCGGTGATGACGATTTGATTACGCATTTCAACATTATCCGTTTGTCCCGGTTTTGCCAGATCATTGGTGGTTTTGTCAATCAACACGGGCTGTTTTCCCGGATCATATTTAGTCGGTTCGGTACCTTTGATGAAATATTCATAACGCGAATCACATCCACCAACTGGCACAAGCAGTCCTGAAGGATTGCAGACAATTTTTCCTATAACATTTTCAGGTTGTGTCGGCCACGCCGCCTCTTTCCCTTCAAGCAAATGTGCCATCAATTCATGCCAAATCGGTGCAGCGCCGGTGATACCGGAGGCTAAGCCGTTCATCGGAGTTCTGTCGTTATTTCCGACCCAAACGGATACCAAATATGAAGGCGCAATTGTATATCCGATTGTCCAGTTATCTCTAAAATCATTGGTGGTTCCGGTTTTTACCGCGACCGGTTGATTGCCAATTTTTAATTCCGACGTTGAACCAAATTCCAATAATCTGGCGTTATTATCCAAAAGCATGTGTGTCATTATGAATGATATTCCGTCGGGTAAAACTTTTTGACCAAAAATCGGACTGGCAGGAGGATTATATTGTTCCAAAATATTTCCTTTAGCATCAGTTACTTGCAAAATTGGGTGAAGATTAATGCGATAGCCGCCGTTGGCAAAAACTCCATAGGCAGTTGCCAAGTCTATCATTTTCACTTCAGCTGCACCAAGCGTTAAAGACAAACCATATTCAGCCGGGTCAGTAAATGTCGTAATTCCCATGGCGGAGGCAGTTGCAACCATTGCATCCACACCATTAAGTTTCAGCATTTCAACTGCCGGAATATTAATAGAATTGCCAAGTGCATAGCGCATTTGAATCGCGCCGTGGAATTTCCCATCGTAATTTACAGGGCAATAAGGAGGATTTCCTCCGAAACAGAGTGCTTCATCGATGAATGGCGTCGCTGCGGTATAACCCTTTATAAGTCCGACAGCATAATTAATTGGTTTTATTGATGAGCCGGGTTGTAAATTTGCCAGTGTCATATTCACATTGCCAAATCCGGGAGCGAGATAGTCCACACTTCCGACCATAGCCAAAATTTCTCCGGTGTTAGGATCGGTAATCAAAGCCGCTCCATTAGTAACGTGAGCATAGGAGACTTTGGCTACTTCGGCTGCCACAGTCGCCTGAGCATAATTTTGTAAATCCAAATCTAAACTGGTTTTAACCTTCAGCCCACCGTTTTCCACCAAATCTTGTCCGTATTTTTGGATCAGCAAATCTTTAATATATAAAACGAAATGAGGAGCTAAAAGCTGATTGCTGTCCTGCTGGAAATGAAGCTGTTCTTTATCGGCCTGCTGCTGTTGAGTTGGAGTAATGTAATTTTGTTCTTTCATTTGTTCCAAAACTTCCTGTTGGCGCTGTATTCCGAGTTCCGGATGGGATCCATAAGGCGAAAATGTGCTGGGTTCTTGCGGTAATCCCGCCAAGAAAGCCGATTGTGCCAAGTCTAATTGACTGGCATGTTCGCCGAAGAATGTCTCGGATGCAGCCTCTACGCCATAAGAAGTTCCGCCGTAGGGAACTTCGTTGAGATAAAGTTCCAAAATTTTGTCTTTGGGATAGATAGCTTCGGTTAAAAAAGAAAGAATGACTTCTTTAATTTTACGTTGGACGGTTTGATCCTGAGTCAGCAAGCTGTTTTTGACTAACTGCTGGGTTAGAGTTGATCCACCTTGAAGCGTCTTATGAAAAACCGTTTCATAAAATGCTCTGGCTATACCGCGTAGATCAATCGCGCCGTGGTTATAAAAATCTTTATCTTCAATAGAAATGGTTGCTTCTTGCATAGTTTTGGGAATTTGGGTAAGCGGAACGAAACTTTGATTGCGGTTGCCGTAAATAGTGTAAAGCAGTTTACCGTTACGATCATAAATTTGGCTTGATTGAACCATTGCTCCGGTTGATAATCTAATCGGTGAGGGAAGATCTTTTAAGATGTAGAAGTAGAAAAAGATTAATATTAATCCTAAGGGAATGATTAAGAGATAGCGTTTTTGAAAACGGGCGATGAAAATCTCAAGGCGATTATAATTCTTTTTTGCCATAAAGTAATCATAACATTTTTAAATCTTCGAAGCCAGTAATACTGCATGAATGTCGGACAAGAATAGAAATGTCCGCTTTTTTGTGTTCATCACTTTTTGGGGTATCTCCTCCATGGGTGACCGAGTGGTGGCTTGTAGCTTAAGGTATGAGTCGTGAGAATAATCGGTTGTTTAATTCTCTGTTTTTTAG
>DATKGO010000066.1:0-7081 GCA_035510695.1 Patescibacteria group bacterium
GTCCTTGATCTGTCTTGCTAACGCGATCAGTTCTTTTCTTTCTTCGGGCAGTAAAGAAATTATTTTCACAGGATTATTAGTTTGTCCTGTTTTTTGGGAAAAGTCAAATTTTAACCGAAAACTTATTTACGAAAAGTATAGCTCTCTTCTCAAGAAAAATTTCTAAGATTTTTAAAACTACAACGCGGTTTTGAGGGACACGAGTACCTTTTTGCCAGTGGGAAAAGATACTTTCTTCGTAATAGAATCCTTTTTGCGCCAAAGCCTCACTAAACTCCGATAGAGTCTCAAATTCAGACTTCAAACGATACTTACGAAATAGGGCAGAAAATGCATTTTCTGCTTGCATGATGAGCTTATTGTAGCACAAGTTCTGTCCGATTTCCTGACAACCGTGTCATGGAAGTTGATGCGACAAAGTGAGATAGTTTAGACAAAATGAACGATCAAGGACTTAATATCATCCGGCAAACAGAAATCTTCAATGATGATAAAGAGCGACTCGTTCTCGAGCAATTTGTTTCAAAAGACGGGACAAAAACAGATTGTTTACTCTCATATTACAGACCCTTCGTAGTAATAGTTCCTCTTATTAACCGGCAAAAAATCCTCATGTCTGAGCAATTCACGTTGGGAACGAAATCAAGAACTTACGGATTCTTTAGCGAATTCATGAAACAAGGTGAAAACATTTTCGATACCGCGAAAAGAATATTGAAAGAAGAAACGGGTTATAAAGCTGACAAATTAATACATGTCGCTTCTCTTTACGAAGATGCCAAACGCTCCCGGATCCCATATCACATCATAATCGCAGAAATATTGCATGAAAACCATAAGCTAACAGATAGCAAAATTAAAGATGAAAAAGCAATCAATCATGTAATCTATACCAGCGCGCTGCTTTCTTCATACATCCTAGACCGGATGAAAGGGGCATTAACCATCGCAGTCGTACCCTACATCCTGCAATACATTTTGAGAAAAAAGTAAATAGTACTTTTTATAAATAAAATGGAATTGTATTTAGAAAAATTAAGTGGGGAAGTTCAGTTCTAGACTGCACCCCGCTAAGCGCGGCTACGCTCGAACAAGAACTTTTTTTTGTAAAATCCTGTGGTGTCACAAATGAGCCTCTTGACTTTAGTTTAATACAGTAATATACTTTACTTAACTAAAGTATGAAAATTAACGAAAATCTTTCTTTATTATACAAAGCTATTCTTTCTCTCAAAAACGAAAAAGAGACGCAAAAATTCTTTCGCGATCTGCTGACTGAAGCAGAAATTAAAGAATTTTCCAATCGCTGGAAAGTCGCTCGTATGCTTGATAAAAAAATTGACTATACGACAATTACCAGAGAAACAGGCATGAGCTCAACCACTATCGCCCGGATCAGCAAGTGGCTCAATACTGGAATGGGCGGCTATAAACTAATGTTAAAACGACATCATCACACGTCCCTTGTGGCAGTGTGATTGTTTTAGTGTAAAAATACAAGAATAATCACACCGCCGTAAGGCGGTTTTTAATGTGGAAAATAAATTAAAACAATACAAAGTAACAATTCTTTGTCCCGGTGGGAACGATACGGCACTTGTTGAAGGATTAACTTCCGGTAAGGACAGAAGACTGCTTAATGACAGAATTATGAAAATGTTTCCCAGTGTTGAGCAGATCGGTTTTTATGAATATGACCAGGGTAAAAAGGAAGCTGTCTTAGAAATGGCAGGGAGAGAATTCTGTGGAAACGCTACTCGAAGTACTGCGTGGCAGGTTCTTCAAGGACAACCGGGCACAATTGATATCAAAGTTTCGAATGTTGCAAATAAATTAAAAGCAGGAGTAACAGAGTCAGGCGAAGCGTTTGCTCAAATGCCGATTTATGACGATCCAAAATATATTACAGAAGACCCTGATAAACCTGGAAACTATACAGTACGACTGGAAGGAATCACACACTATTTGGATTTTAATACCAAACAATTAGAAGGACTAACAGAAGATCAAATAAAGGAAAAGGGGATGCAAGAAATCCGACAACGAGGATTAGATAAAGAGCCTGCAGCTGGAACAATTTATGTTAAAAAAGACAACGGTGGTTACACCATCACCCCGGTAGTATATGTTCGTGATATGGATACGCTTTATCTAGAAACTGCCTGTGGAAGCGGAACAGCTGCGCTGGGATTAGTGTTGGCTCTACAAAAAGGAGAAAGTATTAAAGATATTTCTATTAAGCAGCCATCCGGTCTGCCGATAAAAGTAAGCGTCGCGTTTGATGGGAAACGATTTGGCTATACACAAATACAAGGATCAATTGAGAAATTAAATGAAAAATAATACACTTACAATTTTAAAAGACTTAATCAAAATTCCTTCTTTCGTTGACGGAGAAAATAATGATGCAGAACTGGCGCAATATATTAAAAACTTCTTTAAAAAAATGGGGGACAGATATTACGTCGAGGAACAAAAAGTGGAAGGCAACAGAATCAATCTTATTATTAAAAACTGTAAGGATCCCAAAATTTTTCTTTTCGGTCATTTGGACACGGTACTTCCCAAGAAAGAAACTATAAAACCTTTTGAACCGAGAATTGAAGGCAATAAACTCTTTGGTTTAGGAGCAGTAGATATGAAATCAGGTTTGGCAATTATGCTAAATCAAGCTTCAAAAAACACTAAACCCGGCCTAGGCTTTATTTTTACAGCAGATGAAGAATATGAATTCAAAGGTGCATTCAAACTGATAGAAAAATATAAATTTAAACCAAAACTTGTGATTAATGTAGAACCTACTAATGCGCAAATTTGCAATGGTTGTCGGGGTATCACAGAATTTAGCTTTATTGTTAACGGTAAATCCGTACACGCAGGAAGAAAACAACTTGGTATTAACGCCATAGAAAAAACTATTGAACTTACCAATAAACTACAAGAATCAATTAGCAGATTCGATAATAAAACTATCGGAAAAAGCTCACTTAATTTAGCATATCTGCATGGTGGAGTATTACAGGAAATAGATAAAAACGGGATTAAGAAAATCAGCGGCAAAGGCATGATTGTGCCTAACTACGCAGAAGTAAATTGCGAGATACGCCTGGCAAGTGAGAAAATCAGCAAAACATTTATCACAAACGAGATTGTAAGACTTGCTAAATCTCTAGGAGTTACGGTTGAAGAAATTACGTTTAAATTTTATCTGGGATCTATGTTGACTCCTAAAATAAATCTCAAATCTTTTGAGAAAGCGTTCTTATCTGCTTCAGCTCCAATGAAATACCGCGATTTAAGCACGTCTGGATTTTATGAAGTTCAATTATTACAGGAAAAGTGGGGGACAGACTGTATTGTGTTTGGCCCAGGACCAATTGAGCTATCTCACACAGCTAATGAATATGTAGACATTGAATCTATAAAGGTTGCAGAAAAAGTAATAGAAAGCTATATTACTAGTACCTTATGAACGAACAATATAAATTTATTTTTGATATGGATGGTACTCTATATGAATTCGATGATAATTCCGAAGGGAAATTTGCAAAATCATTATTTTATAAAGATTTATACAAAAATGTCCTGATATATTTCCAGAACAATTTTAAATTAACTCGTTCGCAAGCTACTGAGGAATTTGAACGAATAGATAAGAAATACTCAGGTGAAATCAGCATGGGCTTAGTCAATGAATACAACATCGACCGATTAGATTACTTTAATCAAACATGGGACTTGAATCCGGAAATATACATTAAGAAAAATGCTGAATTACCCAAAATTTTAAGCAGATTCAGACACTGCGTATTACTGACGGCTGCTCCGAAAATCTGGGCAGATAAAGTATTGAGTCACTTGGAAATTAATTTATTTTTCGAGAGAATGTACACTGGAGAAACAGATATACGAAAACCAAACCCGATGGTTTTCAAACAAATTGAGAATTATCTTAGAATTTCACCGTCCAACATATTTTCAATTGGTGATCAGGAATATTCCGACATTTTACCTGCCAAAAGTTTAGGCATGAAGACAATCCGTATTGGCAGAGACGTGACAAGCAAGGCTGATTATCAGGTTTCAAATATATCGGAGGTCATAAATTTGTTACGAGATAAAAATTACTTATGAAGAAAAAAATTATAATCGATACAGATCCAGGGCATGATGATGCAATGGCAATTATGCTCGCAGTAAAAAGTGGAGCATTTGACATTCTTGCTATTACAACTGTTTGTGGGAATTCAACCATTGAAAACACAACCAGAAATGCAAGATTTGTTTTGCAAGTTTTAGACCGAGAAGATATTCCTGTATACTCTGGAGCAAATAAACCTCTCAAGCAAGATTTAATTCAAGCTGTTGTACATGGTAAAACTGGGTTGGAAGGAATTGACCCAACAAATGAAGCTAAACTTACAAATAATGCAGTAGATAAAATTATTGAACTTATAAAAAAATATCCTGGAGAGATAACACTAGTTACTCTTGCTCCATTAACTAACATCGCAATGGCAATACAGAAAGATCCAAAAACAATGGATAAATTGAAGCAAATAGTAACAATGGGGGGAGCAATAAATGTAGCAGGTAATAAAAATAGAGTTGCAGAGTTCAATGTTTTTGTTGATCCTGATGCAGCGAAAATTGTATTTGATTTTCCCGTAAAAAAAACGCTAGTTCCATTGGACGCATGCAATCATGTTCAACTTACATTAAAGGACTTTCAGTCTATCACAAATAAAAATTTACAAAATATATTAGTGAAATTAGTCAAGCCATATATACAAAATATTGCTAAGGACGTAGGAGTTCACGCCGCACTCATGTATGATCCGCTAACTGTTTATTATCTTCTCGATGCAAACGCTTGTAAAAGATATGATGATAACGTGTTAGTGGAAACTGAAGGAGAAATAACCCGAGGAATGACCGTTATTGATAAAAGATCTGTTAAGGATGATTTGAAGCCTAATATGACAATTGTTACTCATATTTCTCAAGCAAAGTTTCGTAGAACATTTATTAATTTTTTAAGTAGATAATCATCTTACTATGCAACAAATCATTCTCCCATTGCCTGATATCACACCGAAATAAGAGCTACGCCAAGCACCGTCAATACCACTGCGACCAACTTCATAGTAAATAATTGCTTTGTAATTTTCTCTTTCAAAATAAATGGGAAAAATAAAGAAAGAATCGTCCCGTAAAGCAAAACAAAAAGCGGTTGTGTGCTTCCCAAAACACTTACAAGGCTTGCTGAGATAAATGCTAAAGCGAAAAAACCGGTATACCGAGACACAATATACACTGCTTCGTCAATTGACATAAGAAGAAACACTTTTTTAGGTAAACGATTTGTTTCTTTTTTCAATAACTTAAACTTCCCGGGCAAAAATAATAAACAAACTGTACATAAAGCAATTCCCATCCCTTCATAAGGTAAGATCTGCCAGAAATTTTGTACACTTATGCCATACTTAAACAGTAATAATGATAACGCACTAAATAGGCACGCCAGCATCATGTAACCGAAAGCTTTTCTCGGCTTAAAAATATTATTTTTAGTTTTTTTAATTGATAATAAAATACCTGCCAGAATAACCAAAATTGCCCCTCCATACTGGAGTCCGGTCATTTTTTCACCCAATATTAAAGTATCTCCAATAATCACAAAGACCGGGACAAATTGAAATAAAGGTATAACGGTTGAAGTATCTTCCAGAGAAAGTGCTTTAAAATAAGGAAGCATCACCAACTGCGTAAAAACACCGGATAAGATGATGACCATAATTACTGCGAGAGGGAAAATATGTAATCCGAAAATGATAATTAGAAGTATGCTTACCAATAATGCGATAGTCCCGCTATAAACAGTAAGTACCAGAGCCGGAATATCGTATTTATCAAGGAGAAACTTATCAATATAGTTTACTACTGCATAAATAGCAGGGGAGAGAAGTGCAAAAAAAATGCCCAACATCATAATATCTGTTCAGTTTACCATTTTTCTGACTTATATACAGCCAAAACGAGGACGCAAGTAGGCTTATCCGTTACTTTGGCCAATTCCATTTCAACATGAATATCGCCGTCTGTACAAGGGTAATTTCTAAATCTGCAAAGATCCTTAACCGAATGCGTTACGTCAAAACGTAATTTGCTTTCAACCTCTTGTTTAGTTTTTCCTACCGCATCGTATTCGACAAATATTCCGCCATTATCTTTACGCTGATACCAACCTAAAGCAGCTCCAATCCATTCTCCGGGCATTCCCCCTCGATGCTCCGCGCGAACTACATAAAGTCGGTCGCCATATTCATTTTGGGGAGTAATATATTTATCCTTAACAATTTCAGAACTAGGCGGAATAACAGAAGAAAGATAAATTAGATTATAGTTGCTGACACCACAATTTTTCAAAGCGTCATCAAACGCCGACAAAAGAGTACTACCGGTTCCCGTACCAGAAGTAATGGTAATTTTCATATCGAACTTTACCCCCAGCTGACTACTTTTATGGAGCTTTTACTTTCTTGCACATTTAAGAACTCAATCACATCTTTAACCAACGTCTCTTTATCATAAGGTTTACATGAAAATACATCTACCAATGCTTCTCCACCATTGGAAAAGGTGTGAATTGAGATATGAGAATAATCAATGATTACAAAACCAGACAGACCGGGATTCTCCGCAATACCATCAACCACAACCGGGCCATAAAGTATATGCATTCCTATTTTTGCCGGCAGGGTTGTGAGGAAATCATATAAGTGCTGCTTATCATGCAACACCTTCTTATTTCCCACCCCGGCTACATCTACAATCACATGGTAACGTTTAACATGATTCTCCATAGTTTTATAATTGTACAGGTTAATATCTCAACAAATCAAGGCCTGTATATCATTGACATTACATATATCGACTGCTAGTACTCCATTCTCCTAATTTTGCCTCACAATAATGTCAAAGAGCTATTTTAGTTTAAATTTTTCTTTTGCTTTTTCCCTTGTAAATTGCCAGTTAATTTTACATTCGTTCTGGTTTCTCTTTTTTACCCAGGCTGCTA
>DATKGO010000067.1:0-5319 GCA_035510695.1 Patescibacteria group bacterium
TGAACAGTTTTGCGTCTTAGATCAATACGAAGTCTTTGTGTGTATTCAGGCAGTGAAACAAACATAGGATTATTAGCCTAGCAGATATTTTATTACTTTTGCAAATTTTGTGGCTACCTTGGAAACTCGTGGACGGTTACAACAAAATTTAATCAAAACTTTCCGTCAGTTTATATGTAATATAAATCCCTACAATTGCGCCGATGCCATTACCAATCATTGAAGAATAAGAAAAAAGTGAAGCACCCCAAAGTGCAGGTATATAACCTCCAATTATTGAACCAATAGTTAATCCAATTCCCACAAGCGTCTTTCTCATAAATCTTAAATCCTAAATCATAAATCAACTTCGTTCCAATGTCACAAACGTATACTTATACCCATTTCCTTCGCTCTCCCTTTGAGAAACAACTTTTTTGAACTCCGAATAGTCGGGGAAAAATGCATCACCGTCATATTGGCCATGGACAATGGTTAAATATAATCTATCGGCAAAAGATAATGCTGCAGTATAAATTTGCGCTCCCCCAATGATGAAAACTTCGTTTTCATTATTCATAAATCTTAAATCATTATTCTTAGCGTAAGCTAACGCTTCTTCCATCGAGTGAACGACAATACAAGTTGTCATCCCGAATTTATTTCGGGGTCTTCTAGTAGATTCTGAAACACGTTCAGAATGACAATTAAAACTTTCGTCTCTAGTAATTACAATATTAGTCCTTTGCGGTAATGGCTTTCCCATTGATTCAAAAGTTTTGCGGCCCATGATTACTGTATGTCCGCGTGTAGTATCACGAAAGAATTTCATATCCTCGGGGATATCCCAAATGAGTTTATTATCTTTTCCCAAAACACGGTTTCCCTCCCCAATCGCAGCTATCATTGAAATTTTCATAATTAATTTTATTTATACTTTAATTTCTACAATTATAACAAAAATCCTTAAAACATTTGTTGTGATGTATCAATACATCACAACACAAACACAGTATATTAAAACCAGCCTTTAACAAATTTTGACCCTCCACGCTTTTTGTTAAAAGTTCCTTTAATTTTCTCTCTCCTAAGAGTATCATTTACTTTATTAATTGCAAGACGCAAGCCTCCATTTTCTTCTTCAAGTATCTGTTTAATACGAAATACAGTTTGAGTGCTAGTATTTGACGTCTCAGCAACTGCACGGATATCAAGACCTTGTTCTAAAAGATTTACGATATGACACCTTCTTTTTAGCATCCTTAATTCTGACTTCGTAAGAATATCTTTAAGAAATAATTTCAACTCCTCAACATCGTTCAAAGAATTTATTATTTCATAGAGGAAATGAATGTCTTTATAATATTCCTTGTCCTTTACTTCAGCTTGCGGCTTACTCATATAAACTTAATTTAACCTTAAATTTATATTATCACCTTTGTATCAGTATATCAATACATTGATACACTCTTTAGCGGAGTAACTTTGTTAAATCTTCAATCATACTTTCACTATCTTTATATTCAATAAACTTGCTGCTGATAATTCGCAAAGAACTTGCAACTTTTGCATCCTTTTTATAAAGGCAAACAATGGGAATTTGCAACATTTCAGCCCATCCCAGTTCAATACCCTGTCCGGTCGCGGGAAATGAGACTTCGGCTACTACCAAATCACAATTTTTTGACTGAAAGAGTTCTTTCGTACCATATGGATTATCGCTTTCATCATGCGGGAAAATAAAACAATGATGTTTCGCCAATTCCGAATTTCTTAAGGGTTCATATAATTCTTTTTTATAATCAAAACTCTTCGAGTGGCTAAAATAAATTGTCATATCACACTTAGCATCTATGCGGATTTTTCATCAAAATATCCTTTTTTCTTTTTATTATAAACTCCTCCGGTGACAGTTAAAGCACCTTTCAAGGTCGGATAAGGATCATAATTTTCAAGCGTAACCAACTCCGGACGGAAATCCTCCAAAGTCCTCACCGAAGGATCTATTCTGACAGTTGGAAACGGCCTTGGTTCACGTGACAATTGTTCTTTTACTTGCTCCATATGATTATCATAAATATGAACGTCGCCGAAGGTATGTACAAATTCCCCCGGTTCGTAACCTGTTATTTGTGCCAAAAGAATTGTTAATAATGCATAGCTGCCGATATTAAAAGGTACTCCCAAAAATATATCAGCACTTCTCTGATAAAGCTGTAGAGACAATTTATTACCTTTCAAATTAATCTGAAACATATTGTGACAAATCGGGAACCTGGAGGCATCTTTATTTGTCGCCATGGTATACAAATATTCTGGATTCCAGGAAGTCACAATCAAATTTTTCGCTCCCGGATCATCCTTTAACTCCTGAACCACCCATTTCAGCTGATCAATTGTCCGTCCCGTCCTGGTCGGCCATCTACGCCACATTTCACCGTATATCTTGGGCAAATTCCCATATTTCTTGGCAAATTTTGCATCGTTTTTAATCTTAGCAATAAATTCATCTTTAGTTAATTTTTCCGCCTTACCTTTTTCAACATAATGTTCGTTATATAAACGCAACGGATAATCATCCCAAATATGTACGTCATTATCAACCAAATATTTAATATTCGATTGACCGGAAGCGAACCAATAAAGTTCATGTAATACACCTTTCCAATACACTCTTTTCGTAGTTAACAGAGGAAAACCTTTCGATAAATCATATCGTGTCTGTCTGCCAAAAACTCCGCGTAATTTCACCCACGTGCCGCGGTCTTCATATTCCACCCCATCTTCATAGATCTCTTTTAATAAATTTAAATATTGATATTCCGGATGGGATGAATTCTTCATAATACGTACCAATACTACCAATAAACAAATAACAAATCAATGGATAAATAGTTGAACCTCTATTTATTATGTTTTGTTTTCAAAATAATTGCGCTTACAATTTTTACAATTTCTTTCCCTTCTTGCATTAAATCTTTCATACGTGGCTGAAAATTTTCATTAGTATCGGCAATCACTCTTAACCAATAATTTGTTTCTTTGCCTTCTTTTCTCACAATCGCATATTTGGCAATAAAATCTTTCCTACTATCCGTTCCATCAGCCTCCTGGTCATTTGCTCCCATTGATGTAGATGATTTTGTAAACTGATAGATAATAATATTATTTTGTGGAGTTTGTGGTAATTGTTTTGTTAAATGAATTACTCTAATTACAAATTGATAAATCCGTTCATGAATATCTTTAATCTTTCCCTCATTCTTCATTCTCTATTGATTGGTAGTATTTGTTTATTTGCTTATTGGGTTATTTTATTACACCTGCTTTTCCTTCTTCGTTGCGCTAACTCTACCGCCTTGCCATTGACCTCGATACGCACTGCCTTCGCCTTTTATCTCCTGAAAAATAATATGTACAAATCTCGCACCCATTTCAATTTCCACTGTAATTGGACCTTCATTTTTAAGACCAAAGGTTAATTCTCCTTGATAACCCGGCTGAACCGGTCCGGTTCGAAGGAAAAGTCCTGAGCGGAAAGTCGTGGTTCGCGGTAAAATGGTGGCTGATAAAATAATAGGTAGATTAATTTTTTCAATTGTTTTAACCAGGAAAAAATCACCGGGTTTTATTTTTATACTTTTCTGTACACCTACTTTGGCAACTGAAGTAATATCCGGAGTTTTTCGATGTGTCTCTCCCAGAAATGCTTCCCCTGAAATCTCAAAAACCTCTCCAAGCCGCAGATCAAACCCTGTCCCTTCGGGATTAGTCAATTCATGCTCGGATAATCCTTCAACCAATTTTTCGTCTTTAACTAATTTCAATAATAAAGTAGGTGCTAAAATCATAAGGTTTTCTCAACCAATATAACAATATATAAATAACAAATCAAGATAGAATTTTCTGTATTACATAAGAATAGAAATGTCCGTATCCGCAAGATTTAAAACGTCCGCTTTGTAAAAACGAAAAGATGATACAGTGTGCAGTGTTCGGTTGCCCACGATATCATCTTGTATGAGCGATACTACCATACTTACGCAGAAGGAGCAATATAAATTTGACATTCTTACTAAAGTTATCAATAAAGAGATTAAACCGGGACACGCCGCAAAGCTACTTGGTATTTCTATCCGGCAGGCACGAAGATTGAAAACCTCTCTTAAAATAAATGGGCCGATTGTCTTGCGCCACGGATTGACCGGTAAACAGGGCAATCATCAAATTGATCCATTAGTAAAGGAAAAAGCGCTGACAATACTTAAAGAAACCTACCCTGACTTTAAACCACTGTTTGCATCAGAAAAATTGGAAGAGAACCATAATATACGCATCACGCCACAAACGGCGCGGATATGGATGACAGAGGCTAAGCTTTGGAAACCCAGGAAACAAAAACACACAGAGTATCATAGTTGGCGACCGAGAAAGGAATATTATGGAGAGCTGCTGCAATTTGACGGATCCTACCATATGTGGTTTGAAGATCGCTTTGTAGATGAAAATGGAGACCCGATTGAGGTTTGTTTACTAGCCAGTATTGATGACGCGACCGGTGAAATCACCAACGCTCAGTTTTTAGCTAATGAAGGAATAGTGGCAGTTTTTACCTTTTGGATGGGATATGTATTGGAAATCGGAAAACCAATAGTAATTTATCTGGATAAATTTTCAACCTACAAGATCAATCACAAAGCAGCAGTTGATAACAAAGATCTACTTACTCAGTTTCAGAGAGCAATGAGGCAACTGGATATCAATCCCATTTGTGCTAACTCCGCCCAAGCAAAAGGGAGAGTTGAGCGACTCTTTGGAACACTCCAGGATCGATTAGTGAAAGAAATGAGATTGTCAAAAATCAGTAGCCCAACTGATGGGAACAAATTTCTTAAAGAAGTATTTATCCCAAAGTTTAACGAAAAGTTTTCAGTTGTTCCGGCAAAAGAAGGCGATGTACACAGAGGATTGCAACAAACTGAAAAAGAACAACTCAATCATATTTTCTCAATTCAGGATACACGACGGATTAATTTGGATTTTACTATTCAATTTAAAAACAACTGGTACCAATTAACTGAAATCCAACCAACAACGGTTTATCCGCTTAAACGGGTATTGATGGAAACCTGGCTTGATGGAACAATTCATATTATCCTTAAAAATCATGAGCTTGCCTACCTGCTACTCCCGGAAAAACCTAAAAAACAGAGAATTAAACAACCGATTATTCTCACGACTCATACCTTAAGCTACAAGCCACCACTCGGTCACCCATGGAGGAGATACCCCAAAAAGTGATGAACACAAAAAAGCGGACATTTCTATTCTTGTCCGACA
>DATKGO010000068.1:0-2331 GCA_035510695.1 Patescibacteria group bacterium
CTTCAGAATCAAATCCTGCTAGTAGTCCTCAAATGAATCAAGCAACACCAGGAATGTCATTATTTCAAGTAGCTGAATTCGGGAAATATTTTACAATAATTGAAAAAAGAAGATTTTTATTAACTCCAGGCCAAACTGCAACTATCAGCATGACCCAAAAACCTAAATATATTTCAAATACTATTAATTTAGTGGATTTACCAAACTTTCAACATGGTTTAGCAAAGCATTATTTCGTTCAACATTGGGGTATAACAACACAAAATCCTAGTAGTATAGATAATGCTCATTATAATCCTGCTAATTCGGTTATTATGCAATGTAACCGTTATTATAACTATAAAGACTTGAATGGTAAAGCACAAGGCTTAACTGATGCTGAACTGTTAAGATATAATTAACCCTAAACGCCTGCGGCTGGCTTTTAAGCATTCTACACTGTTTCGCTGCGCTAGCTAGCGATTCGCATATGGGCGGGGCAATTATTTTTTTATCAAATATATTTTTTAAAAACTAACTATTTCAACTACATCCCATCTATCCGCACTAAGTCTAGTTCTATCGGGAGGAAAATTAGCAAATACAGTAACATGAGGAACAGCAAATCTACAATCGGCTGACTCATATTTAGCACTAAAGAAAAACCCATTCTTAAATGATTCCATAACACCATAAGGTACTTTATCGGCATAGTCACGAGGTAGGTCAAAGAAAACAAACTTAGGATAGCCCTTTTGTCTATAACCATGAAATATATCAGAGTGCTTCCCACCAGAAACAATATAGGCATTTTTATTAAAATTAGCTGCAAAGTAAGACTTCCCAATATTACCATTTATATCCCATCTCCAAATGATTTTTCTAGGATGTGGCGGGGTACGTAACACCATAGAGAGTTCTATTTGCCATTCATTTCTTGGAACAAATTCAGCACTTACCAGCGCTTCATTTTTACATAACGTTATCCATTCTTCAGTCACATGACGATGTCTGGACATAACAGAGCCAAATTTGTATAACAATTCTTGTCTAGGAGTATCAGGAGCTGCTTTAACAAAATCTTGAAATTCGATAAGATCATTACGTCTACCTTGCGTAGAACCAACAAAATCTCCAGTTTCCCAGGGACCATCAACTCGAGTTTCTTCTTTCATAGCGTAGTCACGTGACCTTTCACGGTTACGAGCCGGCGACCAGTGGCCGCCAAACTCGTTGTGCCAGGTTGAGTTACGTTTTCTAACAGTAGAGATTAAAAACCCTTGATAATGCGGCGTGCCGTTAGCGCCTACTTCCTTTTGATAAACGGAGTAAACTATGTAGTCTTTATCTAGATCTGGTCTAGCAGTCGGGTTGTTAATAGTAAAGCAGTATCCAAAAGTCTTTGTAGTAGCAGGCATAGGTTGTTCGATTGTACACGAAGAGCGAGAGTAATAATGAATTTTCTCGCTCTTTATATAGTTTTTTTCCCGCGTTCCCACGATGAAAATTTTCGCGTACGGGACGGGCTGAGTTTCAAGCAAGTCGGGTTCCCACGGTTAAAATTTTTCTTTCCCATGACTAAAGGAAAACATGGTAGAAGACCCGTTAACAAATATATGCCATATATTCGTGGTGCTATTAATACTGCTAAAAATGTTGCTACTGCTTATGCAGCATCTAAAACATTCACAAACAGAAAAAAAGAATCCTCAGGAGACGGAGGAGTCTTAACAAATCAATTCGACACCAAGTTACTTTATAAAAGAAAGGCTAAAAGGCCTAGTAGAAAGGCCAGAGCCGCCAAAAAGTTCAAACGCAAAGTTCAAAATGTAATGGCAAATACAGCCATGCCAAATTTAGTACATTTCGTAGATGATATTACAGTCACTACCAGTGCCGGTTATTGTCAATGGATGTTATTTAGTTTATACGGTGGTTACGGGCAACCGGGAACGGGCACGATAACACCCTATTTCAAAGTCAGAAATGACGACTTTTCAAGAATAATATTTAATGCAACAAACGGATTATCATCCGCCGCAAACGTCAAATTATTTTTCAATAAAGCGCAATTAGATTTAACTTTAACAAGTTCAACTGCTAATACTAATCAATCGACTATCATAGATGTTTATTGTTGTATTTCAAAAAACACTTATACTGCAAATACAGCAAATTCTGCATTGCAAATTGTTAGTAATTTATTAAATACTTCAGAATCAAATCCTGCTAGTAGTCCTCAAATGAATCAAGCAACACCAGGAATGTCATTATTTCAAGTAGCTGAATTCGGGAAATATTTTACAATAATTGAAAAAAGAAGATTTTTATTAACTCCAGGCCAAACTGCAA
>DATKGO010000069.1:0-5641 GCA_035510695.1 Patescibacteria group bacterium
GTATATTTTACTGCAGCAACACGATCATTGATGTGTTGAACCCAGGCATTGCCCGCCAATTGATTCCAAATATCATGTATAAGCGCATAATCCATAAAGCCCGTTGTTAATACATGAAAATGTACTACATCACGTTTTTGATATTCAATTCCCTGCGCATAACTAAAATACGAATGTCCGCAAATCCTCGTATAGTGAGAACCGAACCGCGCTTCGTTCATTTTAGCTATAAAAACCTTGAAGCATTTATCAGCGAAAACTGGCGTTACAGCATCCCGAAACGTAAGTGTAAGAAAATTTTTCCAGTCCTCTAAATCGACCAACCAATCAAACGCAGCAGCAGTTAATGGATTAAACCAAACCTGCTTCTCATCCATTACCAAATATCCTTCTCAGGAGCCCCTACAACCTCCCAGTACGGATATTCTAACGTCGACCTAGCCACACGATATTTTGTAGCATGACCGCGCTCTGCAAAACCCATCTCCAGCGAACTGACCTTTAGAAAATCCCATACCTCCGGGTCCTGAATTATCGCTATCATCCATGGAAATTTTTCCTTGACGGCATCCAGAGACAAGACACCTTGCTCCAACAATTTAAAAACTCCGAACTTATCTCGTTCCAAAATACAAACATAGAACATGACTTTATTCATAAAGCACTCCTTCAATTCAGATTTTCGGTTCGCTTCGCTTACCGCTTTGCTTCGAAAAAGGATATCCCTTTTTCTCGCTGCAGCTCCTTCATTGCCCCCGTCGTATAAACCCTCATTTCCTAGTACCATTTTTATCCTTTCCACTTGACGCAAGACCCGCGCGGATCCGCGTGTACGCGGATTATGCGCGGGTCACTCGGCATTCTTTATAACAAAAACTCCTCCTGCAGCTGTAGACCCCTCCTGCAGCTGTAGACTCCTCCTGCAGCTGTAGACTCCTCCTGCAGCTGTAGTTAAAAATCCAGAGTTCAAACCTCGAAAGACCAAAAATAAATAATCGCCAAATCTACTACTCCGGATATACAACTTATTAGAGCAAAATTATCATTCCTCGCCCAGAAGTAACCGGCACCGACTATCAAACCAAAACCGCTTATCAGAACAAAAACCGTAGAACAATCTATCAGAAATTCCTTAATTTTCTTCATATCCATATATAGCCTCTCTCCAAGGTAATTTTTGTAAAGTATCCAGAAAATCCAGATACCGAGTACCCTCTATCAAACCGCCCCTATCATTACAAACGTAAACGCCCCGAACTTCAACAGGAGCAATAATAACAATTTTTGTACCCAGCGGTATCTCACTAGAACATGCCACTGACCGCCCTAGCCAGTCCTGCCAGCGATCACCTGAACTTAATAGCGATAAACATACCCCACCTTCGAAATCTGCGCAATTAGCCCCACCCAGAGGAGGATAATAATACGAATACAACCACTTTTGAATTTTCAAACCCAAAACATTACTTGTATCCGAACCAATTGGCGTTGGTGTAGATTCTATTTTAACAACAGGTTCTTGGATATTCTGTTGACCAATAGCATATTCAGCCGTTGGAGTAACCATTTTATAACCGTATGACATCATAGTAGCTTGAACTTGCGTACTCACCCAGGCTGCGGTCGCGAGCTGCTCATCTGGGTTTTTAACTACAGCTGCAGTAGGAGTTTTTGTTATAAAGAATTTTGATGCAATTCCCAAAACTACAAAAATCATAATCCAGTTTGTTATTGCATTTCTAATTCCGCTTCCCTTTGGTGCCCTTTCGTGCAGCCAAGGATAGTGAATTACCGACCTTTTCCGCCACCCTAGTAAGATCATCGGCAGAATTGACCGACTCATCCTCTCCGAAGCCGAGAGACTTTCGCGCCACATCTCGTATGACGTACCGCCTACCGTATCTATCAAAGAGTTTTTTTGCTCTCTCCTCGAAGAATAAGACAACAGCATCCGGGAAATCCCCTGGGTCAAGTGTTGAATACGTACCGAAAGTATTTTGCCAACCGCTTTGAAGAAGGAACCCACCGTACTTCTTAGTTTCCTGTATATTGACTTCATACCGCCAGACTTTCAAAGGAATAGCCAAATTTTTCCAGAAATCAAACCATAAATACAATCTCAAATTAGTTAAATTCTCATGTGGAAGTTGCTTACCAGAGAAAATCAAATACGAATCCATTTTGCCAAGAAAAGTACCCAACTTCTGACTTGTCGCCATGGAACGTACATAAATACCGCCTTCATCAACAATTCCCACGCACTTATCATCCAATTCAATATCTTCATATTCATCCCTCCATACCGTATTAAAATTGCAAACTAATTTATAGTGCTGTTTCAGCAAAGTTTCAGCTACTTCAAGAGCGAGTAGAGTTTTTCCAGATCGTAATCTACCAGTTATACAAACAATTCTATTATCAAAAAATTCTGACAAAAAACCGCCATCAAAAATAATCATACATTCACCTAAACCAATGATTTTATAAAAGCCACAGCAACTACAATTCCAAAAGTTGTGATGAGAGCGTACGGAATGTAAAGTGTAAAGTTAATCATAATTCCTCTATTATGCCATTACTAAAGTGCGAATAGCCCAAATGCCGGCAACTACTAACATAAGTACATCCATTGAAAATGTTATGCCTAAAATAGACATTGAACCAAATGAAATACCATACAAGCAAACATGCACTAACGCAGGTACGTTCAACTCAATTCCTAACAAATTAGCATTGTAAGGTCCAATATCCAGACAGCTACCAGCTTCCTTAATCAACCCCGACATATTAAATACATTATTGGATGCAGGAGACCCAGCCGACACTTTAGCACAATATTGCAAAGTTGCGGTCGTTGTTGGTTCTGGTAGTGTCGTTGGCATTGGAGTAGCAGCAGGAGCATTTATAGTCATCGATGAGCCATCATCATAATACCCGCCATATCCGTCCTCTTGAACTGATAAAGAAACATTACCAGCCCCAGCATTGAAACCACCGGTTCCACTTATTACAAAAGTTTGCTCATAATTAATATTGGTTACATGACCGCCTGCAGCTGGAGGAAAATTATCAACTTGCAATGAATAAGTAGAGTAAGGTTCAACAACGTTATAGTTAACGACGATCTCATTCGGCGTATTATTTGCGATCTTAATATAGTTATAAAGTGTATTAAATTCATAATCGGCGTGAACGTATGTTAGATCTGCGAGTACATCAATGGTTCCAGTCCAAGCCCCATCCTGCGCCTGCAATCCATATCCCGACTTAGTAAAAGGCATAACACCTGTTGCAGGCCCCCCGCCTGGTTCTGATATCCAGTTTGCTAAAGCAGGCCCGGAATATATCGGTGTTCCTTGTATTGTTGGCGTTATCTCGATTGTTGGCGTAATTGTTGTTGGTGCCGTCCCAGTACCATTCCACGTTGGTTCCGGTACTGGCGTACTTGTAGAATACTTCATGCTGCAGGCCATGCAATAGAAATTCCAAACATCCCCCGGCGTTACCGTTAACCAATCCTCCGGCGTACTATCCGGACACAAAATAGCATTATCAACACCCGTTGGTAAATACTGCGTAGATTCGAAGCCTGGTCCCGGTGTTACCGTTGGCGTACTATCCGCAAAAACCGGAAATGTTAGAATAAACATTCCAAAAAAAACCAATATTCCAGACTCAATCAAATGTAAATTCTTCATTTTAGCCACCCCATCTTATAGCCAACAAGACAACAACCATAACCAAAACAGTATTAATCATAGCCTGCATAGGTACAAGCAAATTGAATGCGTTCAAGGTCTGCAATATCATGTCCATTTTTTAATCACAGCTTTCTTAATATAAACCCGAAAATCGCTATTACAGTTAAAGCCACTACAAAAAAACCGATAGGTTTTAACAGACCGAGATTATTCATTATCATAACAATCATGTACATTTTATTTACTCCCCTTAGCTAACCCTAACATTTTATGTACAGCCGCAAAACAAATAACCGTTACCATCGCAAAGCCAATTTTATCCGCATCAATCATATTATTTGCAGACATAAATAACCATCCAAGCCCTAAAAATGGCTCCTCAAATATAATCAGCGCCAGGAAGAAGAGAAAATTTATCATTGCACCGACACTCCTGATATAACCGAAAGTATAAATTTAATCAGAGCAATTGCAATCCCAAAAAACAATACAAAAATCATCGCTGAATATAACGTAAAACCCGGAAATATAGAAATGTTATTAAGCAATCTATATACCAGGTCGAATAAATTTAGCAAGGACTGAGAGCCAATTAGAGTCATTAGAAAAATGGCTGGAGTTTATTAGACCCCAGCCAATCCCGGAACATCAAATTAAGAACGACCTTTCAGTTTCTTCACTGCGTAGAAGGCAATGCCCAAAATTAAAGTCCCGGCAACAATCATACCGAGAGTTACATCGACAGTATCAAGCGTGCCGATGCTCATACCCAAAATTGCGGATAACCAAGTAATCAACTGGTCCATTATGTTCACCACCTTTCTTTTTTAGATTTTTGAAACAAAACTTTATTCATGATATTTTCTTAAGACGTCCGGCAGCATAAAAAACTAGCCAAATAACCATGAACAACGCTACCGCTGAACCTATCGTTACTTCAAAATTGTCAATTGTCCACAATGGCTTATACATCACCGTGAAAATCCAATTGATAATCTGATCCATGATTAACCACGTCCTTTAAGCTGTTTCACCGCGTAAAACGCGATACCCAAAACGAGAGTACCTGCTACAATCATTCCCAAAGTTACCGGGACACTGTCCAACGTTCCAACTGTTAGAGTCAAAATCGTAGTAATCCAACCAATTAAATTTGTCATTATTTTCTCACCTTCTTCCACTTTTAATATTTATTCAACTTACAGAAACCTTCAGTACTCGCAGGAACATTCTACCTTCATAAAATCCCGCAGCTAAATCAACTTCAATTTTGCCGTCCTTATCAAAAATTTCCTTTGGTAGAACAGCAGTCTTTTCAAGGCTAAACTTCATAGTATCGATTGCCCCTTTTTCCAAAATTCCAATTTGTTTCCCAGAATTTCCAGTTTTTCCAGTATATTCATGGACACCCGTTACCCTACCATCCAAATAAAGCTTCATTTTTTTTTCCTCTTTTCTTTTATATTAATGCCTTCGGTCAAGTGAAAGCCGAAGGCATTTCAGACCATTATTACTAAAAAACGTTTTTTAGTTTAGACCTGCCCAGCCACCGCTAGCGCATGTTGTCTGTATATCTCGGATTATTTTATATCATAACGGCAAATTTTTACTTGTCCGAGCTATCCGCAATTGTGACATCAGCCAACTATTATTATACTACTATTGTCAATAACTAATTCAAGACTCTTTTATTTTCCAGCCGGATAACTGAAGAAACAAACATTTTATCATCATCAAACCATTCCCTTTTTGCAGATTGATACACCCGGATGTCTCCCTGTTTTACCAAATACTTGACCGTATATTTTACTGCAGCAACACGATCATTGATGTGTTGAACCCAGGCATTGCCCGCCAATTGATTCCAAATATCATGTATAAGCGCATAATCCATAAAGCCCGTTGTTAATACATGAAAATGTACTACATCACGTTTTTGA
>DATKGO010000070.1:0-43057 GCA_035510695.1 Patescibacteria group bacterium
TGCTGTAGTCGTACCAAATCTTTCTTGCGTTTTGTTCGGCAGTAAGTTTATCTATCTTTATTCCATTGAGTAGGTACTTGTCATTCGTTCTGTAAGCAGTTAGAGCTTCAACACAAGAGACATAGGTATTCCATTTTTCAACAAAGCCAATTTGATCGGCGATAGATTTTTGTCTCATACCATTTTTTAATGTTTCGTACATCTGGTGCATTGCATCAAGTGCGCTAATAGCTTCGTAGAGCACTTTCTTTCCATCATGTGAAGAAGTTGTTAATTTGTCGAGATAGATTGAGCGTAAACAACTATACGAAGCCTTTGCGTGTCTTTTTATAGATTTTAGTGTTTCAAGATTGTCGTTGTAATTCATTTATTTATTAATCTTAAATATTGCCTTGCATCTTCCATAAGCAATTTTTATCTATAGAGCGTTATTTCTTCCAGTGATGTATTATTATACTCCCTTGATACCCCAATCATGATATTCATGATTTCATCCTCACTAAGTATTTTCAAAGCCTCTTTGTTAAAGATGCGTGTAATAAAATCATTTATCATATCCTTTTTGCGAAAGTGCTTCTTTATAATAGGAATTGCTATAGTTTTGACATTGTAGAGCGTAGCAAGCGTAAAAGCTGCACGTGTTGCTTGATGAAGAGTAACCGAATCAAGTATCTCGTCAGGGCTATCGTGATCCTCGTAAGGTAGGAAGATAAGATTAGTTACTGGAAGTCCATAAGATTTCGTAATCACCGCATGACCTAGCTCAATATGTCCTATTCCAGATAATTCTTTTAAAAGATGCACCTCGCATTCTTTTCGTTTTTCCCGTTCTTCCTTACTTATTTTTTTATAGCTATAATCCGTATCGGAACCATAGGCCAGATATTGAAGTATCCGATTGCTTTTTTTGTACGTCAAGTCAGTGTCGCTTGGGACTACGACAGCATCTCCGGTGAATCGTGAAATACTACCTGAGCCTAGAATTATTTTAGGCATAAAAATATAATAGCAGAAGATTTACTCACTTACTTTGGTATAGGTACCACATACCAAGTGCTTCCCACTTTTTCAGATAAATCATTTGCCTGTTTTACAAGCTGGTTATAGCTGGCAATATCAGTCTTGTACTCATTTACCATTGTATTGTAATCATCAACATGAGTATTATATTTATCCGTATTATTAGTTGCCAGTTCTTGATTCATTGCTGATTTTTCCCTCGTTATATTAGATTCCAAAGCATCGATGGCGGTATTTTTCGTTTGAAGCTCTTGCTTTATAATATCAAGTTTACTTTGATCTCCTGAATGCCACAGATTCTGAAGTCCGATAAAAACTACATTGGCTACTACAAAGAAAACTATAACTAGAATAAAACCTACTATCTTCGCTAGGTAATTGTTGGACGAAGATCGTGAGGTACTAAAATTACTAGTGTCATACATCGGTGAACCATCAGGAAGACGTACTCCTGGATTATCTTTATTTTGAGATGTCATATTTTAGTTTATTGTTAAACTATTGAACGTTTGCGCAGTTAGAAATGCAACAAGCACCATTTCCTAGATATTTTCCTCCATTATCTTCACACCTATTTCTTGAATCCGTTTCTTGCTGTTGTTGCTGTAAAGTATTATTTATATTATCTAACTGATCTTGCATGTCTGAGTTATCAGGCGTAGATTGTGTGTCTTGAATATTTTGGGTATTTTCTTCGGTATTTTGGGTTGATTGCTCAATTTTCTTAAGCGTTGCAGCATTATCGCGTTGCTGTTGAGGAAGGAAAAGCACAAAATAATATGCGATAGAAAGAGCAATTGTAATAAGGCATAAGCAGATAATAATTAGAAAAAGTATTTTAACTTTAGATACAGGTTTTTTATCCTTTATAACATTCTTGTTTAAGTTATCTATGACTGGCAGTATGCATGAATTGGATTTTTTCTCACCAGAAATTGATAAATTTAAAATATCAGCTGGGAATCTAATCTTTTGACTAGGCTTACTACCATACTTATTGTCACTTTGATGCCCATGCCCAAAATATAGACAAAAATATAAATATATATTTACGAATGGAACAAGTAATAAAAGGGAAGACCATGCTGACCAGCCTAAGTCATGTAGTCTACGCACAATAAGAGAATATGAAAAAATAATTGGTAATAGAAAAGCCACTAAATAAAGTACTACAGACATTCCGCAAATAGGATAATTATAATTATTAGGATAATTGCAGGAGCCAGAAGTTATAGAGCTTATTATTTCCACAATAACAATGCTGCACATGGAGAGAGAAAGATAAAACAATAATCCAAGTAGATAATTTCTTCTGTTAATTCTACCTTTAAATAAATTTACTATATATTTCATACAAAAAGCTCTCACCAGCGACGAATCACTCCGCCTACCACACTTTCGCGTGATAGCCTCGACGGCGCTCTGGTAAGAGCTTACTTCCGTCGAGGTCTTTCTGCCATGCCCGCAATTACTTGCGGGTTTAGGCAATTAAATTGTTGAGTATAGAATACCAGAAATTAAGTGGTATTGGAAGCATTTTCACAGGTACCCTGTGTTTTTTAACTGTTGCCTTCGATCATCCCCTTATATCGGTGCTTTCTATATTCAAGCCTGAGGCAAATTCTGCATCCGATTTGGCTACTAATAGGATTTCTATAAATTATTCCGACTCTATGATTACATGTGGGACAAGAAAACCAATACCGCAAGCCGTTGAATCGTGTCTTTGTGGTTAATAAATTAAATTTAAGACCCATAGCCTCAATTTGAGTCTGTAATGTTTGTTGTTTTACTTCCTTATTAACCCGGCGAACAATATCATCAATATTTATTTTTTGACATTGCTCCACTAAATTATTATTTCCGAAATCGTATGGCTTTATCATTTATTATTTGTTTGCACTAATTGGTTTTGCCCAACAATTGCAGTTTGCGTTTTTATATTTACCTCAAGCATAGGTTGCTTAATCATTTTTAATGTCTGCAAGGAATTTAAATAGTGACGGTTTGCTCTATCGAGTTCTTTACTCAAGACTTCTAAGC
Organism: Patescibacteria group bacterium; assembly: GCA_035510695.1. Taxonomy (GTDB): domain Bacteria; phylum Patescibacteriota; class Microgenomatia; order Levybacterales; family UBA12049; genus DAIDHK01. The sequence continues at coordinate 3,064 of DATKGO010000070.1, forward strand.
GCCTAATGTTTATATCGCTATAACTCTCGCGATCTAAATTCGCAGTTATATTCCTTTGGATTGCCAGTGTACGAATAAAGTTTATTGCTACTAACTCCGCAGTAGCCTTCTCACTAGGAGTTCTACAGTCATATTCTTTTTGCAAATTACGACTAAAATCAATTGAAAAGGTTCTATATATTTCGGATACAGAGTTAAGCATCAAACTTCCATTATCAAATTCAAATAAACTCATCGCCTTGTAAATGTTAGTTTCAGAAGAAAATGCTTTTTCTTTACCCCTATTTTTTTCAGCTTCTACCTTTGCTTTTTTTAACACTTCGTCAGTATCATAGCCTGTATGAAAGTTTTCAAAGGCCTTCTTGTAGTCATCCAGAGTTAATGGGATTGTAGATAGACTCTTCTGGTCAGCCTTAGTCGCAGACTCCATAGGCTTATTTTGTATTTTCTTCTTTTTGCTGTTAATTTTATTAATTATAGTCGCACCTCCTGTTCTGATATAAGAGATGGCTGTGAAGGTGTTTTCTCTATACCATCCCTAGTTTGTGTCCCACTGCTATAGGAGGACATAAAATCCGCAGTGTCTAATAAAAGAATGCTTCTAAACTTCTCATTTATTTTGTAATCAGTAGCGATTGCACCACTTCCCTTTACCTTTTCAAGGACTTTTAATGCCGTAAGTTCATCAAGTAGACGTCTTGAGGTTTTAATTGACCGATCGTCTGAGTCAGATAATTGTTTTGCTGTTACTGTCCCGCCCTGTTCTTTAATGGTTCTAAGGGCTTGTGAACGGTCAGCAGGCATAGAGGAAATAACAACCTCCTTGATAATAGAAAGCTCTTCGACGGTAACTTCATTCTTTCCAGCCACAAAAGCAAGATACTGAGCGAGTAGCATTATTTGCTGTACCGCTCTCCATGGCTCTTCAATCTGTACATCGGACACCTCGTAATATTTGATTTCTTCTCCGGCTTCATTTTTAAATGTTGCTGACTGTAGAATAACAATTCCACGGCAGTTAGACATCAATTCTGCTGTAGTTCGCAGATATGCCTGTGCAGGCTTACTTAAAGGTTGTATGTTAAAGGATTTTTGAGTAAGTTGATGGAGATAGGACGAAACGTACAATCTTGCTTCCTTTTCAATTAACGAACGATTTGTGCTTGTAAATATGCTTTCATAACTCTTTTCAGCATCCCCATTACTTGTTGACGGCATACTGTAACAAAGAAAGCGTGCGCCAACCATGTTCATATACTGTGTATGCCTATTAAGCGTAGCTGGCGTAATACATCCCAATTGAGAAAATGCAGAGTTGTAGCTGATATTGCCACGTCTAGAGCTAAATTTGGTAAATTCTTTATCATAAATACCAACAAGATCACCTAAAAGTTTTTTAGTCATCTTCTCATCAAGGGAAAAAATAGAAGTCCAGTCTTTGATGATAAGACATTTTTTATTAATAAGTGGCAAAAGGTCGTATACTTTCTGTGATTTTGTTACTCGTTCACCGGATATAAAAGCGTTCTGCGTAAGGTTATCTAAATAATAGGTATTTTCAGCATTTTTTATAAGCCGTACCAAGTCTGTTTTCCCTGACGAAGGCACTCCCACGAGAAGCATCCACAACATAAGAGGATTGGGGAAATAACATGATACTCCAACTGCTAAGATAATTTTAAGCCCCATCTGCGCACTTGGTAATAATTCTATTACTTTATTTTCTACTTCTTGATAATCAAGTGGCTGTGTCAACAATTGCTGTGATTTGGTTTTTTCCTCTTGACCTGCATCATTTGTGGTAATTTCTTGCAAATTTTTATCCTTTAGATTAAAACCAAATTCCTCTTTCATCAATTCATCTACTGGTCGCGGGTTGTTATTATTCATATTGTTCCCAAACTTTCTTTTTTAATTCCTCATATGCTACTCGTTTGCTTTCAGAAATTGTATAATACAATTCTCGCTTCTTAGCGTCCTGTTCTTGGAAGAAGACTATATGCCAATCAACAGCGTCATTAAATGCCTTTTCTAGTTTCCCAAGTATTTCAATAACTTCATCTACTCCTAGTTGTCTCAACTTAACTTTATTTTCATCCATATTAAATTGTTGAATATATTCTTGTTTTTAATTCATTTATATTTTCTATTAATGCTCGCGCCTCAACTGATATTTTCCTGTTCCAATAATGGCTGATGGTCTCTTGAGCTTTATCTTCTGGATCTGCAAAAACAAATATTGCGAACTTAGGATTTTCCCGTTCCAATCTCAAAAGTGAGAAGCCTGCGGTTTTGAGGACTACTGCTTGATAAAAATCGTTGAGTTTAAATTCTTTCATTTTTATTATATTTCTCTTTCTTAAATTGCTCGATTAATTCCCTTACCTTTCGATCTTTGACCCTCTCATATAGCCGATTCAATGCTTCGGGTAAAATTTCACCCACACTCTTAAATTTTGAATTTTCATTTTCCATATTGAAGCCATTATCAAATACTGCGCGGCGGGATGGCAAAAATTAGGTCTGGGTTTTTGAGGCTAAAAAATAACAGTTTTATTTTGAAAAAAGACTATTTTAATCTGGCGATGGATTTTCGAGGCTGGTTTTAGTTAGCGTTTTTTAAGTGGTCTGTTTAATGTCCAGTCTATAAAAATATTTGAATCCATCCTTGTAGGACTCTATCTTCAGGACTGCACTTAATCCGTGCTTTTTGATTGTATCAAGGGTGTTGCGCTTCAAAGTAGAGAGATCTCCCGTATCAACATCTTTTTTTAAAGTTTTGGTGTCTTTTGGTTTTCCATCCCCCAGACACAACAAAAGTTTTCTTTGCTTCTTTGGAAATTTAAGATAATCAAGTATTCCTCTTACGGTTTGCTTAGGAGTTAGAGAACTAGAAAGCGGAGTTTGAATGCCAACTACTCTTGACGACTCAACCTGCGGTGTCATCTCCGGTGTCTTTTCATATGTCTTTTCTAATACCCCGTATAAGTATTTGAACTCGTGAGTAAGAGTGATAGTAGTTTTGGGGTCATAAAAAAATTCCTCTTTATCCTTAACACTTTCCCCAATAGAACCCGTGGGCTTATTCGGATCATCTGTGGGAGGTGTTCTACCTAATTCCTTAAAAGTTGAAACTATTTTTCTATTTTCAAGATTGATAATAAGTTTTTTTGCTTCTTCATGATTAACCTTCTTCCTTTTAAATAACTCTAGGGGTATTACAAATGTATCTCTTCCCTCCAACTCCTGCGTAGCGTGAAGCCATTTCACAACATTCCATAGTCTATCCGTGAAATACTTTGTCTGTCCTTTTAGCCAGTTCTCGTAGAAATTTCTCTTTTCATCTGCAATATCCGATTGTGTTTTGTTTGCATTTATAAACCCCTGCGCTTTATCCCGAAAAACCAGAATTATTTCAGCGTTCTTATAAGGCGAGGTGTTCTTAGTCCAAGCATAAGTTGCTTGCGCAACCTCATTTAATTTATCTGGCAGTGATTTGCCCTTATAGCCATTGATAATCTTATCCCAATAAACCAAATAATGAGCCGTCATGATTCTTACTTCTTCTCCTTCTCTAGGCACATTTGAAATTGTTTTAAGGTCGGACATTAAATACATTTTTGTCCTATCCATTACATAGCCATAAAAATTAGGAAATAAAGAAGTTGATTCGGGGTGGATAATACCGGCCTTATCTGCTTTTGCAATTATGGCAAGTATTAAATTATTATCTTTCGGAGCCTCAGAAAGTATATTTTCTAATAACTGCTTGCAATCTTTGACTAATAAATTTTCATCTTGCATATTACATTTTCTTATGTTAACTTAGTATAAAGTATGGTAAATAGTAAATCAACCACATTCTCTCCTTCTGATCCTACATCTTGGTCGTCTCTGCTTACTGTCAGTCAAGTTGCGCAAATTTTAAATCTTAGCCCGTGGACACTGAGACAGTGGGACATAAAAATGAAGTTAGTGGCTTTAAGAGTAGGAAATAGAAAAGATCGTAGGTATAAAAAGGAAGATATTCTGACAATAGTTGAAAAAGGATTGAAGTAAAAAATTATTCAATCCTTACAAATGTAATATGGAAAATAAATTTAAAATAAGAGCCGTAATTTACGCCCGTGTTTCAACCAAGGAACAGGCGGAAGATAAAATATCTATTCCTTCTCAAATAAATGACTCTAGAAAAACGATCGCAGAGCGTGGATGGGAATTAGTTCACGAACCATATGCTGATGAAGGCATAAGTGGACATTTGCTTGAAGAAAGACGGGGGTTACAAAGCCTTCTTCAAGATGCAAGGCAACACGCATTTGATTTAGTAGTGGTAAAAGATTTCGATAGGTTTGCGCGCAATCGTGCGGCTGCAACTATTGTGAGAGAGGAATTGAAAGAATTATTTATTCAAACTTATGCGCTCAATACACCGGTTGAACCAAAAGATCCTAATAAATACGACCCTACCGATGATGATTTAGCAATCATGGTTGAAGGTTTCTCAGATGCAAATTCTGAAATAGAGCGAAATAAAATAAGGAGAAGAATGATGATGGGTAAAGTAGCAGTCGCAAAATCAGGTAAAATTCCAAACAACGTACCTTACGGGTACAAAATTATCAGATCTATTGACGATCACGGCAAAGTTCACAGAGAAATAATCGTAGATGAGGAGCAGGCAAAAAATGTGCGCTGGATATTTGATCAATATATTAACGGCAAAGGTGCTTTGAATATCGCCTTCCAACTAACTGAAAAAGGTATTAAGCCTATTAGAGGTCAATTTTGGAGAGCGCAAGCAATCAAATACATACTTCAAAATAGAACCTATACGGGAAAAGTGTTATGGGGATGGAGACACGCTGAATACAAGAAAAATCAACAAAGAAAACTAAGAGGACATAAAGGCATTATAGAAAATGGAGAACACAAAGCAATTATTCCGGAGCCTACTTTTGAACTCGCACAAAAAGAAAAGAAAATTAGAGGAAGCTCACAAAAAGGGAGAGCGCAATTAAGTAGGGGCTTACTTACCGGAATTGCAAAATGTATTCGTTGCAAATCAGGAGTTACATATCTTACTCGCCATCATAAAAGAAAGAAGAAAAACCCAAAGTGGAACGATACAACAACCCACGAATATTTGTGTGGAGGCTACAAATACAGTGGGATTTGTCAAAGAAGAGTTATGAGTGCAACGCGACTTGAAGAATTTGTTCTCAATCAAATCAGAAATTTAATCAACAATCCACTGATAAGGGAAAAGTTAATCTTTGATAGAAGTGTCAACATTTCGGAAGGCTTTGAAGACGACTACAAACATGCCGCTAAAATGCTCAACGACATACAAAGAAGACGAGGACGGGTAAAAGAGGCTTTCGAAGCAGGAATTGATTCCTTAGAGGTCTACGGGGCTAATATAAGACGACTTGATGATGAAGAGTCAAAGTACCATGCGGTAGCCGATGATTATCAAATTCGCATTCAGAAATTTAATGAACGCAGAGAAGAGCTGGAAAAGTTCACTAAATCTTTGGAAGACTTCAATACTTTATGGGATAATGCAGATTTTCAAGAAAAGAAACATTTCCTGCGTACAATTTTAAAAGAAGTTAGAGCCGGTAATGGAAAAATAGAAATTGATTTTCGCCTCTAAATCAGGCTATTTGCCGCCATACTTTCGTTGCCACTCAGCATAATTGTTATAATATAAACTATAGGCTTCTTACTCCTGCGGCGTATGAGGTTCCCTATTTAAGTGGCACTTCTTCCACTTCTTTCCACTTCCACACCAACAGGGATCGTTGCGACCCAACTGTTTACTACTATTTACAGTTTGCGGCTTTTCCTTTTTCGCTTTCACTTTCCTAGCATCTTCACTCAATTCGCCTTCAGGAGTATTAGTCACCATCCGTGGTTGTGGAACCGACTCTTGCTGCGGTGCGGTAGGAGTTGGAGCTTGCTGCACCTGAATTTTATAAATTCTATGCACAATTTCATCATCAATCGAAACTAACAATTGTTCAAATAATCTAAAACCTTCATTTTTATACTCAACTAATGGATCTCTCTGCGCGTAGCCGCGCAAACCAATACCTTGACGCAAATTATCCATCACATCCAGATGATTCATCCACAGCGTATCAATCACGTTTAAACTCACACCGCGTTCGATTTGCTGGCTCAACGGCTCACCAAACATTTCCACTCGCTTTAGATAAACATTTCGGCACATATTCGACAAAAACTCTATTTTCTGCTCATTCAAAGGATACTGTTCAAGCTGTTTCACCAATTGCTGCTGGGAGGCCTGATCAAAAGGAATAATCGTCTGCAGATCGGCAATAATCTTCTCGTTTACCGATAAATCCGTCACACTCGCTAAGCTGACAATACTAGACAATGATTGCTGAATTTTCTGCAAAATCTCTTCACGGATAGCAGCTCCTTCTTTTGCTTCCAAAACCTCTCGTCTTCGCGAATAAATAATCTCACGCTGTTTATTTAAAACATCATCATATTCGACCAAATGTTTACGGTTATCAAAATAAAATCCTTCTACTTTCACCTGCGCATTTTCAATTGCTTTGGAGACAAACTGATGCGTCAAAGGTACGTCTTCCGGCATATTAAAACGCGTCATAATGCCGGCAATTTTATCGCCGCCGAAGAGCCGCATGATTTCGTCGTCCAACCCAACGAAAAACTGCGACACGCCGGGATCACCCTGACGGCCTGAACGACCACGCAGCTGATTATCAATCCGGCGCGACTCATGCCGTTCCGTTCCTATAACGTACAAACCGCCTAAACGCACAACCTCGTCGTGTTCTTTCTTCCATTTCTCCAACTCTTTTTGATAGGCTTTTTCATTCTCTGTGGGATTTGGCTGTTCACCGCCAAGTACAATATCAACGCCTCGGCCTGCCATGTTCGTAGCAATTGTCACCGCGCCTTTTTTACCGGCTTGCGCGATAATTTCCGCTTCTTTCAAATGATTTTTGGCATTCAAAACCTTATGCGGAATTTTTCTCCGTTTCAATAATTCCGAAACAATTTCGTTTTTCTCAATAGAAGTGGTGCCGACCAAAACCGGCTGACCTGTTTTATATACTTTTTCAATTTCCGCCACTACCGCGGAAAATTTCGCCCGTCCGGTTTTATAAATGATATCGGCCCGATCGTCTCTAACCATGGGATTATTCGTCGGGATTACAACCACATCCAGATTGTAGATTTTATGAAATTCTTCCGATTCGGTAACGGCTGTCCCGGTCATACCGGCCAATCTTCCATAAAGTCGGAAATAATTCTGTAAAGAAACCGTCGCCATCGTCTTGGATTCTTTTTGAATCGGAACATTTTCTTTCGCTTCAATCGCCTGATGAATTCCTTCCGACAACCGCCGACCCACCATTAAACGGCCGGTAAATTCATCTACTAAAATGACCTCATTATCACGGACAATATAATCTTTTTCCCGATGAAAAAGCGTCCTGGCTTTTAACGCCGCTTCCAAATGATAAACCGTGTCAAAATCCGTCTCATAAATATTTTTTATTCCATACAGTTTTTCAATTTTTCCGATTCCGTGATCGGTCAAATGAACTGTCCGCATTTTTTCATCCACCTTATAATCAATTTCCGAAATTAATTTATCTACAATTTGCGCGTATTCATAATAGCGCTGCGACGGAGCTTCATCCGGCGCTGAAATAATGTGCGGTGTTCTCGCCTCATCAATGAGAACCGAATCAACCTCGTCAACAATGGCATAATAATTACTGCGCTGGACTACCTGCTCGATAGTTTGCGCCATGTTATCACGTAAATAATCAAAACCAAATTCCGAATTAATCCCGTAAACCACATCACACTGATAAGCTTCTTTTCTGCTGATTAATTTTAAGTGTGCTAAACGTGGATCCGCGGCATTTTCATCGATGAAATCCCGCTCATATTTGAAAGATTGCTCGCTGATAATCGAGGCAATAGTAATACCAAGTAGAGAAAAAATCGGCCCCATCCAGCCGGCATCACGTCGAGCCAAATAATCGTTGACTGTCACCAAATGCACGCCCTTGCCGGTCAATGCATGCAAATACAACGCGGGAATAGCGGCTAAGGTTTTTCCTTCTCCGGTTTTCTGTTCGGCGATTTTACCACGCGCCAAAGCAATCGCCGCCATAATCTGCACGTCATAATGATACAAACCAATGGTTCTCCTGGCTGCTTCACGCACCAGAGCAAAAGCTTCCGGCAAAATACTGTCCAGACTCTCGCCTTTGGCTATCCTGTCTTTAAACTCCTGCGTCTTTTTGGGGAAATCTTTATCTTTATATTTTTTAACGACAGCACCCAAATCGTTAATTTGGTTAACAATCGGCTGCATGCGTCCGACTTCGCGTTCATTGGAATCTAATAATTTATTTAAAAGAGGTAACATCTGAATTCATTTTACCATATTCAAGCTAATGAGACAAAACCAATTGACCCCGAACAAATTTAGAGTGTTCCAAATTATTCGGGGCATATCAATTGGATAAAAGAGAAATTTACTTTCTCTTTTTCTTGGTTGTTCTCTTTTTTGTAACTTTCTTGGTTGTTTTCTTTACAGCTTTTTTAACTGCTTTCTTCTTTTTCTTGGCTGGCATGAAACTTCACCTCCTCGACCTGCAAAAATTTTTAAAAATATTTATTGGGCAGGCTTTATTCAGTGTGAGAGATATCTGAACGAATGTCAATAGAAGAAGCGAAATAAATTTTCAATTAATTAAGTGAGCAAAGGAATGAGTTTTTAAAAATTCGTTCCGAGCGAGCTAGAGAAAATTTGATTGGATTATTGGATTATTTGTTTATTCGATTATTAATCTTATCTTTTCCAATGTATTTCCTCAAAACTTCGGGAATAATTACACTTCCATCTGCTTGTTGATAATTTTCCAAAATCGCCACTAAGGGTCTGGTCGAAAATGCCGTTCCATTCAAAACCTGTAAATATTTTTTATCTTTTCCGTCTTGATATTTCATATTCAGTCTTCTTGACTGAAAATCGGTCACTGTCGAAGTTGACGTCATTTCACGATATTTATTTTGTGTCGGAATCCAAGCTTCAATATCATATTTTCTCGCGGCATTAAAACCCAAATCTCCGCTGCAAACCCTAACCACTTGGTAAGGAATATCAAGCATCTGCATAAACTTTTCCTCAATTGACAACAAATATTCATGTTCCTTATCATCTTCGCTTTCCGCCACAAAAGAAACCATCTCGACTTTATCAAACTGATGGACACGAAAAATTCCGCGTGTATCTTTTCCATAAGTTCCGGCTTCTCGTCGAAACGCCGTGGAAAATCCGACATAACGTCTGGGTAAATCTTCTTTTTTCAAAAGATCATTCATATGAATTGGCACAATTGACTGTTCCGCAGTTCCAACCAAATACAATTCATCATCTTTCAAATAATAAATATTCTCTTCCTCACCCATTTGCGTGTAACCCAAACCTTCCATCACTTCTTTTTTAATCAAAACCGGAGGAAGAATCGGAACAAAACCTTCTTTAATCAATGTCTCAAAAGCGAATTGTTTCAAAGCAAATTCCAAAAGTACACCTTCATTTTTAAGGTAATAAAATCTCGACCCGGAAACTAGCGCTGCTTGTTTAACGTCAATAATATTCAAAGCTTCGCCTAATTCCAAATGATCTTTCGGAGTAAAATTAAATTTCGTCGGCTCCTTATATTTTTTTATTACTTCATTTTCCGAATCGTCTTTTCCGACCTTTACATCTGATTTCGCAGGATTGGGAATTTTTAACAGTTCCTGATTTAATTCTTGTTTCAAAGAAGAAAGCGCGTGTTCTTTAATTTCCAGCTGCTGTTTTATCTCTTTCCCTTTGGCAATATTTTTTTCTTTAGCTGCACTATTTCTCTCTTCCTGCAGTTTCTGCACTTCCAAACTAACTTTGCGATACTTTTCATCAATTTCTAAAATATGAGCTGCATTTACAACTACGCCCTTGTCGGCAGCGGATTTTTGAATTTTATCTGAGTTTTCGCGGATAAACTTTATATCAAGCATACCTGGATTATATACCACTCTGCTGTAAAAAGGCAAAAAACAAATTTACAATTTTCAATTCTCAATGAATGTTCAATATTTTAATTTTCAATATTAAATTCAAGAGAGGAGTTTGGAACACTTTCAGGTGAACTGAACGCAGACTAAATAGAAATTGTCAATTTAAATAAACATTGATGGCGGCGTTCACTTAGCGAGCGAGAAATTAGTTTATGATTTGATTTAACTTGAGCGAGCGTCACCTGAAATGTGCGACAAACTCCTCAATCTATTTAAACAAAATTTGTGCGGCGAAAAGCTATTTACTAGCGGCTTTCTTAGTGGTTTTTGCAGTTTTCTTTTCTGCTGTTTTCGTAGCTACAACATTAGTTGAAGGCAATAATTTAGACAGCGATGATTTCAAACGGGCTGCTTTATTTTTATGGATGACATTTTTCTTAGCGGCTTTATCCAACGAACTGAAAGCCTGACTTATGGTCTCTTTAGTCGGCTTTTGTTTCGCCTTTTTCAAAAGCGCACGATAAGAAACTCTAATCTGCTTATTTTGTAAAGTGCGCTTTCTGTCCTGGCGCATTTTCTTTTTAGCATGTTTTAAGACTGGCATAGCTGTATTTTAGCATGCTATACTTGAATTTACAAGGATACTATGACTGACATCTTCCGAAAGGGACTGGAATTTTTGCTCAAGCGCCAAACCAACATTCTTTCTGCGGCTTTCATAATCATGTCAACCGTTATTTTGTCGCAGGTGCTTGGCTTAGTCAAACAAAGATTATTAATCGCCATCTTCGGCTTATCGCCGGTTGGAGTATATTTTGCGGCCTCATTACTACCTGATTTTTTGTTTCAAGCGGTGATCGGTACGGCAATATCCAGCGCTTTTATTCCTGTTTTTGCCCACTTATTATCAAATGACCAAAAAAAAGAAGCTGAAGACACTGCCTCATCGCTTCTGACTATTAGTTTATCTATTTTTATAGTTTTGGCAATTATTTTGGCTATTTTTGCACCGTATATTCTACAAATCATGAATCTGGGTAACGGATTTTCTCCCGACCAAATGGTCTTGATGACTAATCTAATGCGTATACTTTTAGTCGCCGAATTATTCTTCATGCTGGGTATATTTTTTACCGCAGTCCTGCAAACACATAATCACTTTTTTATTCCCGGTATGGCCGCGGCTATGTATAATCTGGGGATTATCATCGGCATCCTGGCTCTATCAAATTATGGTATCTATGGACCGGCTCTTGGCAATATTTTAGGCGCTGTTCTTTTTGTCATTCTGCAAATTCCGATATTAATTAAAGTCGGATTTCCTTTTAAAATAAATTTTGATTATAAAAATTCCGGATTTGTAAAAATACTGCATCTTATGTGGCCTCGTTCTATCGCCAATATTGTTTTTAATGTCTCCAGTATTTTGACAGTCGCACTAATTTCCTTTATCCAGGCGGCCGGAAGAAATTACACCATATTTAATTGTGCTCAGACTCTCGCATTTGCTCCGGTGACGCTGTTTGGACAAACAATCGCCCAGGCAGCCTTCCCGGTTTTAGCCAGAGAAAAAGACAAATTGGAAGAATTTAAAATTACTTTCCTTACCAGCTTTAACCAAATGTTATATCTGGTTTTACCCGCTTCGGTTCTTTTACTTGTTTTGCGCATTCCGATTGTCCGACTTGTCTATGGAGCAAATCTCAGATTTGACTGGCCTGCGACAGTCCTAACCGGCAGAACACTGGCCTTATTTAGTCTTTGCATCTTTTCCGAAAGCTTAAAGGCCTTAATTGCCAGAGGATTTTATGCACGGCACAATACAAAAATATTATTGTTCGTCGGCACTTTTGCGACTATTCTCATGCTGGCTCTCTCTGCCTTTTTTGTCATTTTCCTCAAACTTGGAGTGATGAGTGTAGCTTTTGCTTATTCTCTTTCCAGCATTACCGAATTGATTATTCTCTTTATCCTTTTAGATCGTCATGTTCAAGGTTTTGATAAAAAATTTCTCCTGACTTCCTGGACAAAAATTTTTGGCGCATCCTTTTTTACCGCTTTTGCCATCTATATCCCTATTAAATTACTTGACCAGCTCGTTTTCGATACCACCAAAACCATTAATCTTTTACTCTTAACCGGTATTTCAAGCTTAATCGGTTTATCAATCTATTTTTTCCTCACCTGGTTATTTAATGTCAAAGAAGCACAGACATATTTAACCATAATTAGAAGATTAGGTAACTGGCGAGAAGTCATGAATAAGCAACCCGAAGTCATTGAGAGTACGAAATTCTAACAAGTTAACAATACAACAATTTAGCAATTTAACAATGTAATGATTTATTTATGAAGAAACTATTTTCATTCCACGGTTTTATTCTCTTTTGTGCAGCAATAATCATTCTCCAATTCTTCCAAGTCTTCTATCTTAATCGTTTTCTTTTTTTCCACCAATACGACGCTGCTTATTGGAAAGATCGATTTGAACATTCACAATGGACACTCCCTCTTTCGCAAAGAACAATTGGTGATGACGGAATTTATAATTACGCCGGCTATCAACTCATGCAAGGAGTAAGTATTGAGGCTACTAATGCCAATAAACCGCCTGTGGGAATTTATTTAATCGGTTTATCTATCGTACTTTTACATAATCCCACCTACTTTGCCTTTTTTAGCGGCATCGCCACGCTTTTGTGTTTTTTCTTCTTGGCCAAAATTATATTGAAGGATAGCAAATTAACTTTTGCGTTAACTGCGCTTTTTTCTCTTGAACCATTTCTCTTTTCTTATTTTACCGGCACGACACTTGATCTGGTTCAGCTCCTCTTTTTATTATTCAATGTTCTCATGCTCTATTTGGCTGTCGAAAAAAATAATAAGTGGCAAATTATATTTTTTATAATCCTAAGCGGTATCAGTTTAGGCTTTTTTACGGAAACTAAACCGCCGCTTTTACTGCCCATTGTCCTATCACTCGAGCTCATCTATCTGCTAATGAGAAAAAAATATACTTTGACTGCAATTTTTCTTGTTTTCTTAGCAATTGGGGTATTGCTGCCTTATTTCCGCTATTTTGAACTCGGACACAATTTACGGGATTTAATTAAACTGCATAAATACATGGCGTCCGTCTATTACAGCGGCCATAATGCTCTTCATTGGTCAGCTATCTGGCAATCGCTTTTAACCGGCTATTTCCCCGATGTCGTGACGGGTAAACTTTCCCAAATTGGCCAATGGTGGATTGTGTTACCAATAGTAACAATTTTGGGTATTTATCAAGCTATAAAAACTATTTTTAACAAAAATTCTATACATATAGCCAAAGGGTTAGCCGTATTTTTATTGTTAACTCTTCTAATTTATACCGTAATTCCCGCATATTATCGTTATTTGGTTTTAATTATACCCATGCTTTACATTTTTTCAGCTCAGACAATGCAACCTTGGATTACAAAATATTTAAATATTAAAAATTCTGGTATCCTACTTTTACTGGGACTTTTCTATGCAACTTGGCTACTGTTCCCATCGGTTGATACGACATTGAATAATTTTTATTACAATTTTTCCCATCAGTATTTTCAGGATATGTATGCTGAAGATTTGGCAGCAACCAGTCAAATACAAGATACGAGACTGCAATTTCGCCAAATAGCTCAATCCGCGCTGCAAGATGCAACCATTGTTACAAGTTCTATTAAGGAAATTTCCAAAACTGTTCCTCTCTTTGGCGATAAAGGAACAGTTACCTATTCCGTTACTTATCAAACCCGCGATTTAGGATCATTCAATGAAACCAAAACCATGCATCTGGTTAAAGAAAATGGCCAATGGAGAGTAGTCTGGAATTGGAATCTTTTACTCAATCAATTTAAACCCGGTGATACGTTTAAAACAACTATTCAATATGGCAAACGTGGGACAATCTACGATGATAAACAACATATTTTGGCTGAAGACACAACCGGTCTGGAAATTTCGGTAAATCCTGACTTAATTGATACAAAACAGGAAATGGAAATGTTAAATCTTTTACATATTTTAAGTTTTCAGGAAAAAATGCATATCCAAAATGCCTATTTGGAAAATGCTCTTCCAAATACTTACAATCCGGTTGTCACATTCTTTACTAGACCAACTGAAAAACAACTTGCGCAACTGAAAACTTATCCCGGTATAAAATTACAGACTGTAAATACGAGAGTTTATACAACTCCAACTTTTCTTAGCCCGATAAGTATCCAAAACGCTCTTTATGATGAAGCTTGTACTCGGCTTTATTCAAGCACTACTTATCATGGAGTATCTGATGTAGAAAAGAAATATGACCAAACCTTGTCAGGAGCAAACGGAGGGTCAATTATTATGCTGCAAAATAATATTCCTGTCAGAACATTAATCACACGCACTGCAAAAAATGGGGGAGATATAACACTACCTTAATAATCCATGCCCGGCATGCCGCCTGCAGATGGAACTGCGGGTTTAGGTTCCGGGATGTCGGTAACCAGCGCTTCTGTAGTCAAAATCATCGTAGCAACCGACACAGCGTTTTGCACTGCAGTCCTTACAACTTTCAACGGATCAATAATTCCCTCTTTAATCATATCAACCGGTTTAGCACTGTCCGCCGATTCAATTTCCAAAACATTAAATCCTTGACCGGTTGCGCTTACTTCTCTAGCCTTGGCAATTAATTGTCCCGCGTCCAAACCCGCATTTTTCATTAACTGAACAAAAGGAGCCTCCAACGCATTCTTCACGATTTCAAATCCAAACACTTCGTCTCTACTGACTTTTACGTTACCTAACTCTTTTTCCGACATTCTACCCGAAATGTCTAGCAAAGCTACTGCTCCGCCCGGAACAATTCCCTCTTCCAAAGCCGCTTTCGTAGCTGCCACGGCATCATTAACGCGTTCTTTCTTATCTTTTAATTCCACTTCTGTTGCTGCTCCGACATTAATAACTGCGACTCCACCGGCAAGTTTAGCCAATCTTTCTTGTAATTTTTCTTTATCAAAATCCGAAGTTGAAGCTTCAATTGCTCGTTTTATTTGACTGATTCTTGTATTAAGTTTGGCAACCTCACCTTTTCCGCCGATAATCCTGGTACTTTCTTTATCAGCCCAAACTTTATCAGCCTTTCCGCAATCATCCACGGTTATAGAATCAAATTTTCGTCCGGTATCTTCCGAAATAACAGTTCCACCCGTGAGAATAGCTATATCTTCCAGCATTTCTTTTCTTCGATCCCCAAATCCCGGAGCTTTAATCGCCAAGGTATTAAATGTTCCCTTCAATTTATTCAAAATTAAGGTTGCCAAAGCTTCGCCTTCAATATCATCGGCAATGATAACCAAATTTTTGGAAACTTTAACAAAACCTTCCAAGAAAGGAACCAATTCCTGAATTGAAGTAATTTTCTTATCGGTAATCAAAATATAAGGATTCTCAATTTCCGATTCCATTTTATCCGGATTGGTAACGAAATAAGATGAAGCATAACCTTTATCAAATTCCATTCCTTCTTTATATTCAATTTCCGTTGACAAACCTTTTCCTTCTTCAACCGTTACTACGCCATCCTTGCCGACTTTCTTGAGAGCTTCGGCAATCAGATTTCCTAATTGTGTATCTCCTGCGGAAATTGTTGCTACATTCGCCACATCCGACTGCTTAATGTCTTTTTTCATTTTTTTAAGCTCCGCCACGACAAAATCTCCGGCTTTCTCGAGTCCTCGACGCATAACCATCGGATTGGCTCCGGCTGTAATCATTTTAATTCCTTCGTTAACAATCGCCCGGGTAAGAACTGTGGCTGTGGTTGTCCCGTCTCCGGCGACATCAGCAGTTTTTGATGCAGCTTCTTTAACTAATTGTGCACCCATATTCTCAAACGGATCTTTCAATTCAATTTCTTTGGCAACGCTAACACCGTCATGAATGACATTAGGAGCTCCCCATTTTTTATCCAAAGCCACGTTACGGCCTTTAGGACCAAGCGTAGTGGCCACTGCATCGGCCAATTGGTCAATTCCTCTTTTTAATGCTTCTCGTGCTTCCGCACCGTATTTAATTTGTTTTGCCATATGTAATTATTAATTTATTCAACTATTGCCAATATCTCGTCCTCTTTTACAATCATCCATTCTTCATTCTCAACTTTAACTTCATTTCCGCCCCATTTTTTATACATCACTTTCTGTCCTTTTTTAACAGTCATTGGACGTACTTCACCTTTTGGCCCAACGTGACCGCTACCAACGGCCATCACTTCACCGATTTGTGGTTTTTCCTTGGCACTGTCAGGAAGAATAATACCGCCGGCAGTTTTGGTCTCTGCCTGCAATGGTCTAATTAAAACATTATCAAAAAGTGGTGTAATCTTACTTTTACTTGCCATATTAATCTTTTAACCTAAAAACTCGCAATCGCGATGTTTGTCTGCTAATTTATACAATACATGTGTTTTCTTGTCAATAGCCTATAGTAAAATCGCCCAGATTCATTGAACTTGACACATATGAACTTGACACATCTATTCATCTTCTATACGATGAATATAACTGCTTAAATTGCAGCTAAAATTATATGGGGACACTAAGTGTTAAACGCCTACTGCTGATCGGCTTTATTGTTGTTTTACTCCTTGCCATTCCGGCCACCTTATATATTTTGAAACAGCAATCCAATACCCAAAGCCATGCCGTAAAATCAACCAATCTTTCATTTACACCTACTTCTTCACCTACTTCACCCATTAATGCTAATGTCGGAGATTCAATTCCACTTACTGTTTATGTTGATCCCGTACAAAATTCCGTCACTTTTTTACAACTTGAAATCGATTATGATCCTTCTGTGTTGCAGGTAGATCAATCAAGTTTTAAAGTAAATAATAGTACGTTCCCGACCATAATTAGCGGTCCAACTTTTTCCAGCGGAAAAATTACGGCTCAAATATCTACCGGAGCTAATCCTACAAGTGCCTTAACTAAAGCTGCGGCAGCGGCAACGATTAACTTTACTGCCCTGGCTCCTACCAGTTCCGGCCAGCCTACAGAAATAAAATATAATACGGCCTTAGGATCAAATAACGCATCAAATACAGTAGTTCTCTCAGCCGGCAGCTCGGATACGGCAAGTGAAAATGTTCTGTCCACTGCAACTTCTGCCTATATAGCTATCGGCGGTGGTACTCCCACCGACACGCCTACACCAACTGTCGCTGTTGCAGTAGCAACGCCTACACCTGCTTCGTCTAGCGGCGTTCTAGAGGCTCCCACCGATACGCCAACTGAAACGCCAACCGACACGCTTACACCTATTATACCGACAAATACCATCGCACCTACCGGATCAACCGAGGTCACATTTGGGGTTGGGGCTGTCTTAACCGTAGTAACCGTAGTCGGAGGCATTCTATTCTTCGTGTTATAAAGTTCATAATGTCCATAAAGTTTATAAAGTAATGCCCTACGACTTTATGAACATTCAACTTTATAACTTTACAAACTTCGTCTACTTGCTTTCCATCAACTTAAATAAGGCTTCCTGAGGTAAATATACTTTTCCGCTGGAAAGCATTCGCTTCTTACCTTTTTTCTGCGCTTCCAACAATTTATCTTTTCGCGTTCTGTCTCCGCCTGACATTTTCGCCAATACATCTTTTCTAAACGGCGGGATTTCTTCCCGGGCTACAATATTTCCACTAACTACTGACTGAATAATTTGTCGGAATTGCTGGCGGGGCAATGAGTCTTTCAGCTTTTCCGCTTTTTGCCGGGCAACATAAAGAGCATCTTCGCGATAGGCTAACTCGGATAAGACATCAATGGTATTATCGTTAATTTTAACGTCAACCTGTACCAAATCCGCAGTTTTATAATCCGAAACTTCATAATCAAGACTGGCGTAACCTGAAGAAATCGATTTTAATTCCGCTGATAATCCACGGATAAACATACTGTACGGCAACTCATAAGTTAGAGTTGCATAGGTATCGTGATACTGCAAATCAATCATTGTTCCTTTATGTTTTTGACAAGCTGTCATCACATTTCCGACATATTCCATGGGTACATAAACGGTCAACAGCATATACGGCTCTTTCATTTGCCCGTCACTCGTCTTTTCATATACTACTTGCGGCATAGTTAATAATAATTCCAAACCAAATTCCTGTTGCAAGCGTTCTTTGACGATTTCGGCATGCAACAACCCCAGAAAACCAACCCGAAAACCGCTGCCTAAATAAGCCGAATATTCTTCAGTGTAGGTTAAAGCTGTATCGTTAAGAGACAGTTTACCCAATGACTCGCGTAGTTTGGCGAACTCTCCCGCGTCTCTGGGAAACATACCGAAAAACACCATGGGTTTGGGCAAAACATACCCCGCCAAAGGTTCAACTCGATTCCCTTCTTCGTCCTCCGCAAACTTTGAACTTTGAACTTTGAACTTTGAACTTATTATGGTGTCTCCGACTCTTCCCTGTCGAATGTCTTTAATGTTGGTAATAACGTAGCCGATTTCTCCGGCCGATAAACTTGTTTTCGGCTGCAAAAAGGGAGAGAATGTCCCAACTTCCGTAATCAAAGTCTTAATATTATTTTGAAAAAGCTGAATAGAATCACCAATCTTCATCCCGCCATCAATTAACCGAATATAAAGAACCACTCCACGGTATTCGTCGTAAACTGCATCAAAAATTAAGGCACGTAAAGGTTTTTTTTCATCTCCAATGGGGAAAGGAATTTTTTCGATAATTCGTTCTAACAGCTTATCAACGTTTTCCCCGGTTTTAGCGGAAATAAACAGTATTTCCTGTGCGTCAAATCCAAATACCGAAACTAATTCTTTCACTACCGCTTCTGTTTGCGCATTTGGTAAATCAATTTTATTGATTACGGGGATCATCGCCAAATTTTGTTCTTTTGCTTCGTAATAATGAGCCACTGTTTGAGCTTGAATTCCTTGGGTGGCATCAACTAATAAAATTGCTCCATCACAGGCAGCCAAAGTTCTGGATACTTCATAAGAAAAATCCACATGCCCGGGAGTATCAATCAAATTCAAAATGTATTCTGAATCTTCATTATTCATAATTCTTGATTCATTATTCTGCATGCGGTAACGCATGCGTACAGGTGCCAATTTAATTGTGATTCCGCGTTTTTTGCTGATTATGTTTTGATCGAGAAACTGTTCTCCTAATTTATCTTTGGCGATTGTTTGAGTCTGTTCCAAAAATCTGTCCGATAATGTTGACTTACCGTGATCAACGTGAGCGATGATAGCAAAATTACGGATGTGCTGTTGTAAAGTCATGCCTAACATTATACAATACATTGTATGCAAAAACTGCAAGTGTTTTTTAGCATTACATTATTAATACTTATAATTGGCATAGTTATAGTTTCTCAAACGTCACAAAAAATGAGCACAAATGTCTCTATAACTCCTACAATCGATATGAGTCAACCGTTTCAGCTTATCCAGCCTTCTCAACAAGTACAATCGGCTCAAACGCAACAAACACAGCAACCACAGACAAATAATAACTTGCCAACGCCCACGGCCGAAGTAACTCAGCCTCCTCCTCCCGCCAGTGTTTCGGCAATTATTAAAACCAGCAAAGGCGATATTGATATTACGCTTTACGGCAGTGAGGCGCCGAATACTGTGAATAATTTTATAACGAAAGCAAATAGCAATTTTTACAATAATTTAACTTTTCATCGAGTTGAAGATTGGGTGGTACAAGGCGGTGATCCGAATGGTGATGGTACAGGAGGGGGACAAATGCCGGCAGAACAAACCAGCAAACCGTTTGTGACAGGTTCCATAGGCATCGCACGTGGTTCCGATCCGAAAATTAATAACGCGTCTCAGTTTTTCATCACCAAATCGGATGCCAGCTGGCTGAATGGTCAATATACTAATTTTGGTATGGTCACAAGCGGCATGGATGTAGTTAATAAATTGCAAATCGGTGATAAAATTTTAGGCATAACGATAAACTTGACTCAAACCGAAGGCGGCTTGACTGAAAGTCCGTAAACAAAAAAATCAATTCCTATGTCATCCTGAATTCATTTCAGGATCTTTATCTCTAATTATTTCCCAACTTTTCCAAGGCTTTTAAAGCATAGACTTTTATATTATCCATTATTTCTTTATTTGCTTCTATGGCTTCTTTCGTAAACCATCTGCATTCCTCGCTTTTTTCCCGTTCAACTAATTCAACAATTTTATCGGTTTTTGATTTGGCAAAATATATCAGCGTCACATGCTCATGCTTAGCATTAATTCTATTTCTATTCATAAAATAAGGAGGTATTAATTCTTTAATCCCAGCTTCATTTTGATGAAATTCCTGTAAACTGTCATCCAATACAACATCTAACCCAACTTCTTCTTTTACTTCGCGAATTGCTGCTTGATTTGGATCTTCATCAAGTTCTATATGTCCGCCGGCTCCTAACCAAATTTTATATTTGTCGTGTTTACGCAGTAATACTTTATTTTTATAAACAATAAAAACTTCAGAGGTAAAATCTATAGTTTCATGTATATGCGGCATAAGCAGAGTATACCCTTGTCTCTACCAAGATACAATATTTACTATCAAGTTTTGTTTAATTCTGTTATAAATTACCTATGAAAAAATATTCAACTATTTTCCTTGACTGGTCAGGTACACTTTCAAATTCATATTTTTGGGGACATTGGCAGAATAAGGCACATCCAAATTATGTATCTTTCAATCTTATTCAACAAATTCTTTTTCATGATTTATGGGATGAATTTGGTGATGATTGGATGAGGGGAAAATATTCCAGTGAAGAAATTATTACTCGTGTTGCGAAAGAAATTAAACATGATTATAAATTTCTTTTTAATGAATTTGTTAATAGCTGCAAAGAAATGACGTTTAGTTCAAATGACATTAACGATCTTCTTATTAAATTGAAAAGGCAAAATAAAAAAATAGTTATTGCTACAGATAACATGGATAGTTTTACCCGCTGGACAATTCCCAGTATGGAATTAACTGATCTTTTTGATGATATTTTAAATTCTTTCGATTTGAAATTATTAAAAGAAGATACCGACAAAGAAGGCAGAAGTATGTTTTTTGAAAATTATATAAATAATCACCAAGTAAAAAGAGAAAATTGTGTTTTAATTGATGACAGCAAAGATCTGGAAGAAATAGTCCAAAAATCAGGCATGGATTATTTACAAGTAACTAACCAAAAACCTCTTTCTTACCATTTAAAAAATTTATTAAATGAATCATAAAAAAAACTCCCTTTCGGAAGTTGATCGAAAAGATCCTGAATCAAGTTCAGGATGACAAACATTTTACCATCTGAAGCTGGCGAAGGCTTTGTTTGCGTCTGCTTGTTTCTGCATTACATCACGTTTTCTAATGGCTTCTCCCTGATTCTGTGAAGCATCCATCAACTCCTGTGCCAATTTCTGGCCAAAGGTATGATATTCCGTATTCGGTCGCTTTCGCGCCGCATCCAAAATCCAGCGAATCGCCAAAGCAACTTTTCTTTCATTTCGGACTTCAACCGGCACCTGATAGGATGCGCCGCCAACTCTGCGGGCTTTCACTTCAATCTTCGGCCCGATAGTCTGCAAAGCTTTTTCAAAAACTTCCAACGGATCCATACCTTTTTCTTTAATTAAATCAAAGGCTTGATAAATCGCTCTTTGTGCAGCAGTTTTTTTACCGTTTTTCATCAAACAATTGGTGAACTTAGCCACCAAAATACTGTTGTACATGAAATCCGGTTGAATTTGTCTTTTGTCTACTTTTTTATGTCTCATATTATGCCACCTTAACTGAACCTGGTCTCTTCGCCCCGTATTTACTGCGTGATGTCTTTCGATCTACCACGCCTGCCAAATCAAACTTACCTCGCACTATGTGATATTTCACTCCCGGCAAATCCTTAACGCGACCGCCTCTTACTAAAACAATGCCGTGTTCTGAAAGAGAATGACCAACGCCTTGAATATAGGCTGTGACTTCGGTTTTATTAGACAATTTTACACGCGCCACTTTACGCAAAGCCGAATTCGGCTTTTTCGGCGTCATGGTTTTGACCAATGTAACCACACCACGTTTTTGCGGAGAATTTAACTCGGTATAAATTCGATCCTTAGCATTAAAAAGCCTGCGCAATCCTGTCGCGCGTACTTTCTTAATTTTATGTTTTCTGCCATATCTGGCAAGTTGTGATAAAGTTGGCATAAATTTAAAATATTACTAACTACTGGCTACTTCACTTACCGGCTCTTGACTAACTACTGGTGCGGCTTCAGTGATACGTCCATCTTCGTAGATTCCACCATCAACCGGAATGAGTCTTCCAATAATAACATTTTCCTTCAAACCGATCAGATGGTCTTCACGACCCTCTAAGGCTGCTTCAGTCAATACTTTTGTTGTTTCCTGGAAGGAAGCAGCTGACAGCCATGACTCAGAGAATAACGCAGCTTTTGTGATCCCCAAAACAATTTGTCTGCCTGAAACAGGATTACCGCCTTCAGACAAAATTTCTCCGTTAATTTCTTCAAAACGGGCTTTAGAGACAAAATCACCCGGAATAAAGGCCGAATCTCCAACCGAATCAATCATCACTTTATCGGACATTTTGCGCAAAATAACTTCAAAATGCTTGTCATTAATCATGATTCCTTGTGATTCATATACTTTCTGCGCTTCGGTTTCAATATATTTTTGAGCTGACGACAATCCACCGATTTTCAATATTTCTTTCGGATCAAGATATCCTTCTGCTAAAGGCGTACCAGCATTCACATCATCACCATCGGCTACACTCAGGGTTGCAGACAATGAAACGAAATATTCCTGAACCTCAATGGGTTTAATCTTGGAATTTTTAATTTGTACTAAATATCCTTCGTCTGTTTTATCAATCTTTACCCGTCCGCTGATTTCGGTTACCGGTGCCAAATTCTTGGGCGTACGCATTTCAAACAACTCTTCAACTCTCGGAAGTCCCTGCGTCACGTCGGCAACCGCAATTCCTCCGAAATGCTTAACACGCATAGTTAACTGAGTACCCGGTTCGCCAATACTTTGAGCTGCTACGACACCAACCGGAACGCCCATTTCCACGTTTCTTTTGGTTGAAAAATCCCAACCATAACACTTTATACAAATTCCATAAGGTAATTTACAAGTTAACGGTGAACGCACAACTACTTCCGTAACTCCACTATCCACTAACTCTTTTACTGCTTCTTCATCCAATTCAGTTCCGGCTTTAAAAATAATTTTTCTGGTCTTAGTCATTGCATCACTCGCAAGGAATCTACCTAATATTCTATCCGCAAAAACACTAGATCGGTCTTTTTCTCCGGTTACTACAGTAATACCTTCCGTTGTTTCGCAATCGTTCTTCATAATGATAACGTCATGTGAAACATCAACCAAACGACGAGTCAAATATCCCGCGTTAGCTGTTTTCAAAGCGCCGTCGGTCAAACCTTTACGCGAACCTCTGGTGGAAGCGACATATTCAAAAACTGACAAACCTTCACGGAAATTAGATTTAATCGGCAACTCAACGATTTTACCCATAGGATCAAGAATCAGTCCGCGGATAGCCGACAACTGTTTTAACTG
Organism: Patescibacteria group bacterium; assembly: GCA_035510695.1. GTDB lineage: Bacteria > Patescibacteriota > Microgenomatia > Levybacterales > UBA12049 > DAIDHK01. The sequence goes on from DATKGO010000070.1 coordinate 26,834, forward strand.
TTCAATTCCGGCCCTGGTACCCCCAGAGGCTATCATAGTTCTGATAACGTTATTTGGATGCAAATTTTTCCAAGTAAGATCGGCTAATTTGTCGGTGATGTCAATCCAAACATTATTTGACAAGCGTTTCTTCTCATCCAAAGTAATTAAACCTTTCTGATATTCACTGTCAATCTGACTAATTTTCTTTTCGGTTTCACCCAGCATCTGACCTTTTTCTTTAATCATTTCACTGTCAAAAATAGACAATGAAACGCCTGAAATAGTGGAACCATAAAAACCAAAACTTTTAATGTGATCAATTAAATTCGCGACTTCATCGGCAGAATGTGTTTTCATGGCAGATGTAATAATCTTCTTAATCGCACCCGCATTGACCACCTGGTTCATGTAGCGCATTTCTTCCGGCAAAACTTCGTTCAAAAGTATACGTCCAATGGTAGTTTCAACTAATTTGCCATCCATACGTACTTTAATCGGTTGGCGGAGTCTGATTTTATCCAAATCACGGGACATTAAAGCACTATGCGTATTTTCAAATACTTCCATCTCTTCCTCACTTTTTCGCAGAGATTCATCCATTTCAGTCAAGAAGTAGACGCCAAAAGCCATTTCTTTATTCGGTAATGTAATCGGACTGCCATCCGCCGGCTTCAACAAATTATGGCTTGGCAACATCAGTCGAATAGCTTCATCCTGCGCTTTTTGTGACAACGGAATATGCACTGCCATCTGGTCACCGTCAAAATCAGCGTTATAGCCTGAACAGACGCAAGGATGTAAGCCAATTGCCGATCCTTCAATTAATACCGGGAAGAAGGCCTGCATACCTAATTTATGCAAGGTTGGAGCGCGGTTGAGTATAACCGGATGATTCTTGGTAATTTCTTCTAAAATATCGAAAACTTCCGGCGGTCGTTTTTCAATGTAGCGCTTGGCTGATTTAATATTGGTAGCCAATCCCCGCATAATAACTTCCCGCAGAACAAAAGGCTTAAACATTTCCAAAGCCATTTCTTTAGGAAGTCCGCATTGAGTCAATTTCAATTCCGGAGAGACCACGATAACTGAACGTCCGGAATAATCCACACGTTTCCCCAATAAATTTTGGCGGAAACGACCCTGTTTGCCTCGTAACATATCGGATAAAGAACGAAGCGGCGCTGCGACAGTTTGACTTGAGCGCTGTGAAGCGTCAATTAACGCATCAACCGATTCCTGCAGCATTCTTTTTTCATTACGTAAAATAATCTCGGGCGCGCCCAAAGCAATTAAATGCTTCAAACGGTTATTGCGGTTAATTACTCTGCGGTATAAGTCATTCAAATCGCTGGTCGCGAATCTACCACCGGCAAGCTGAACCATAGGACGAAGATCAGGCGGTATAATCGGCAAAACAGTCAGAATCATACTGGCGGGCTGAACACCGGCTTTACGCATTGCTTCGATTAAACGAAGTCTTTTAATCACTTTCAGATATCTCTGGCCTGAAGATTTTTCCGTTTCGGCTCGCAATTGGGCAATTAATAAAGATAAATCAAGCGAATTTACTAATTCCAATAATGCTTCCGAGCCGGTCTTTATAGTGAAGAAAATCGGTATTTCATATTCAAGCAATTTAAAGTATTCATCTTCCGATAAAACACTGGCAACTTTGAGATTCTTTAATAATTTAAGTAATGTATCGGCGATTTCATCAAGTTTTTTTGATTCAGATTCAAAAGTTTCATTCAATTTCACCACTTTATGACGCTGACTTAGCTCTAATTCCTGCGCGATCAGCTTCTTCTGTTCACTCTTAACATGAATTTCTTTGGTATCTTCTTTCTTTTCTTTCAAATCCGATTTCAGCTTTAGCTCTTCTTCTTCAACATGGGATTTCAAGACTTTTCGTCGTTCCTCAATTGTTGCGGTTAAAGCTTCAATGGCTTGTTTTTTCTTTTCTTCATCAATTCCGGTAACTAAATAAGATGCATAATAAATGACGGATTCAAGACTTTTCTGAGGAATATCCAAAATTGTCGCCAAAGGCGAAGATGAACCTTTAAAGAACCAAACATGAGCACAGGATGTGGAAAGTGTAATATGACCAAGTCTCTCACGTCGTACACGCGACAAGGTAACCTCAACTCCGCATTTATCGCAGATTATGCCTCGATAACGAATCCTTTTATACTTACCGCAATAACATTCCCAGTCCTTGGTGGGTCCGAAAATTCTTTCATCAAATAAACCGTCTTTTTCCGGTCTAAGTGTTCTGTAATTAATAGTTTCCGGCTTGGTTACTTCACCATACGACCAGTTTAAAATATCACTTTTACTGGCAATCATAATTTTAAGTGATTTAAAATCCAAAATTGTCGGGTCTTTCATGGTTTTTTTTGTTCCATTTCCAAATATATTATTATTGTTGTTATTATTGTTATTGTTATTCATATTAATTATTTACTCCTTCCATTTCCATAGGATTTGATTCTTTAGTTTCAGCAACTTCCGTTTCTTGCTTATTTGAATCATCAATTACTTCATTAGCCTCGAGACCTTGTTCCAATTGAGCGACCTCTCCTTTAATTTTTTCAGATTCAACTTCGTCTTTAACTTCAGCTCGCTCATTATACAAGGTTGCGCCAATCGGAACAACGTTCAATCCGAGTGACTGCAGTTCTTTTATCAAAACTTTAAATGATTCAGGAACTTTCGGAGTTGGAATATCGACACCTTTAACGATTGCTTCAAAGGCTTTAGCACGGCCAACTACATCATCAGCTTTAATTGTCAACATTTCCTGTAAAATATGCCGTGCCCTATGTGCTTCAAGTGCCCAAACTTCCATTTCTCCCAATCTCTGTCCTCCCATTTGCGCTTTTCCGCCCAACGGCTGCTGAGTAACCAAAGAATATGGACCGGTTGAACGCGCATGGGTTTTATCTTCAACCATGTGAATTAATTTCATAACGTATTCAATTCCAACCACAATCGGATTTTCAAATGACATACCTGTTCGTCCATCATAAAGTTTCATTTTTCCACTGACCGGAAGTCCTGCCTGTTGTAACAATTCAATGATATTATCTTCAGAAATTTTTTCAAAAACCGGCAAACCGACTTTCATGTTTAATTTTCTGGCAGCCAAACCAAGGTGCGCCTCTAAAACCTGTCCCAAATTCATACGTGCCAAAATACTCATTGGAGAAATAATAATGTCAATCGGAGTACCATCTTCAAGATGCGGCATATCGGCTACAGGTAAAATTCTGGAAATAATACCTTTATTTCCGTGTCGTCCGGCTAATTTGTCACCAACCACCACATGTCTATACTGCGCAACTTCAACGATTATTTTTCTTAATGCTCCCGGTTCCAACTCGTCTCCACTCTTGCGATCCAAAACTTGCACACTGATAACTGTTCCACGTTCACCATGCGGCATACGCAGTGACGTATCACGGACTTCCCGAGCTTGCTCACCAAAAATGGCTCGCAGCAATCTTTCTTCGGCTGTCAATTCCGTTTCGCCTTTAGGAGCAATTTTACCAACCAAAATATCACCCGGCTGAACTTCACTGCCGACTACAACAATTCCTTCCTCATCCAAATTACGTAAATCTTCTTCGGCTACGTTGGGGATATCAGGCGTAATTTCTTCAGGGCCAAGTTTAGTTTCAACCAATGTAGCTTCATATTTCTCAATATGAATTGACGAGAGGACATCGTCTTTTACCAAACGATCCGAAATAACCAAAGCGTCTTCATAACCCAAACCGTCAAGCGAAGTATAGGCAATTAACAAATTCTGACCCAAAGCCAATTCGCCATTTTCCGAAGCCGGACCGTCAATAATAACATCGCCCTTCTTAATTTTCTGATCCATGTTTACCATGGCTCTTTGAGTGTAAGATGTAGCTTGGGACGTTCGCTGGAATGATTCAATAGGGAAACTCTTTTTCTCATTTTTAGAATTTTCCAAAGTTACTTTATTCGCGTCAACGTATGTTACTGTCCCGTCAAACGGAGAGCGCACTACCCGTCCCATTACTTCTGAAATAACCGCTTCCATGCCTGTACCAACTACAGGACTCTCAGGCTTAACTAAAGGAACTGCCTGACATTGCATGTGAGTTCCCATTAAAGCTCTAATACCGTCGTCATGTGCAAGATAAGGAATAAGTGAGGCGCTGGCTCCGACAACTTGACGCGGGCTTACATCAATATAATTGATCAAAGTATTCTCAACTTCTAAAAATTCACCGTTGTAGCGAGCCGGGACACGTTCCTCAACTATGGTTCCATCCGCTGCAACAGTAATACCAGCATGGGTAACATAATTTTTTTGTTCATCATCAGCCGCCAGATAAACGATTTCGTCAGTCACACGAGAAACTGTCTTATTTCCTTTTTTCTCTTGTACAACTTTTTTATAGGGAGTTTCTAAAAAGCCAAAATCATTAACACGGGAATACAAAGCCATATAAGTAACTAAACCGATATTCGGTCCTTCAGGACTACGGATAGGACAAATCCTGCCGTACTGAGAAGAATTAATATCACGAATTGAGAAAGCTGCGCGTTCACGAGAGATACCGCCGGTTCCCATGACGGTTAAACGATTTAAATTATCAATTTCTGAAAGCGGATTGGTTTGGTCAAGGATAGTGGAAAGTTGAGAGGTTCTAAAAAACTCATTAATTGAGGCCATAATCGGACGGGCATTAATCAAATTAACGACTGAAACCTGATCTTCGGTTTGCAAAAGGCTCATTCTTTCTTTAACGCTTCGCTCAACACGGAGCACGCCGACGCGGAAAGCATTGGCAGCCACTAATTCTCCGACACTTCTAACTCTGCGGTTAGCCAAACTGTCGATATCGTCTAAAAGTCCTTTGCCTTGAGTTAACAAGATTAAATAGGAAATAGTTCCAATTATATCTTCAGGCGTCAAAACTTGTACCTCTGCTGGTGTAAAACCCGGTACATCGGCTAACTTTTTATTTACTTTGTAACGTCCGACATTGCCCAAGTCATATCGCCGATTATTAAAGAAAAGGTTGATAAATGATTCACGGACTTTATCCAAAACTGCAGGCTCACCGGGATGCATTTTACGGAAAATTTCCAAAAGCGCTTCTGTTTCACTGCTTGTTTCGTCCTTGGTCAAGGTATTTTCAATGTAGGAATCTTTTCCTTCTGTTTCTAAACCGGCAAATTTCTCTTTAATAGTATCATTCCCTGAGATTCCGATTGCACGTAGGAAGGTTGTAACTAAAAATTTACGTCGGCGGTCAATTTTTACGGTAATTGTACCGTAACGTGTAGTTGAAAACTCCAACCATGATCCGTGTACAGGACGAATTTCGGCAGTATATAGTGTCTTTCCGGTTGCGGGATCTTGAGAAGCTGTAAAGAAAACGCCGGACGAACGGACTAGCTGATTAACCACTGCACGTTCAATTCCGTTAACTATAAATGTTCCTCGATCGGTCATTTGCGGAATATCACCTAAGAAAACTTCTGCTTCCTGAATTTTCTCGGTTTTTAAATTCTTCAAAGCCACATGAACATAAAGAGGAGCGTCATAGGTTAATCCTTTAGACAAGGCAACAGCCGGATCATTGGTGGTAGAACCGATACGATAATTATGGAAAGAAAGAGACCAATTTTTACCGGTGAAGTCTTCAATCGGGGAAATTTCCTGTAGAGTCTGGCCAATCGAAACATCATGAAACCAACGATATGATTTTCTTTGTGTAGCCAGCAAATCAAGCTGCGGCAAAACATCATAGGTTTTACCCCAAATCTGGCGAACAATATTATTATGATTAGCGTTTCGTGAATTCTTAGGCATTGGCGAACTAGCAGGATTTATCTTGATCTACGCAAAAAAGACACAGGAAGCTCGCCTGTATCTCACATTTACGATAGTAAAGTAATTAATGTATATCATACTTTCCGAGGCCATGTCAAGTGTCAAAATGCTAAATTATGCTTCTCGTCTAAGAGGTTCTGTCTCAGTTAACAAAGACGAATCTCCAATATAGCCACAAGGATCTTGAACAAAAACTTCATGCAAGATAGATAACGGACTTGGTACATAATTAGGTAATCTCAATTTATCCATAATTGTTCTCTGTTGCATTCTCATTAACAATAAATCTGAATAGGGAAGATGCTCTGATTTCATTGGAGCGCCTACATCAAATAATGTCCCTGTCTCATGAGATTCCCCGTCCACTTCTACAGAGAAGGATAAAACTTGTACACTTGCTCTTCTTTCCATAGTATAGATCTACAATAACAAACCCATTACTAAAAGCAAGAGGCAAAATCACGATTCAGTCGTGTTATAATATTCTCATGCTGACAGCTTCTGAGATTATCGAGAAATATATTTCCTTTTTTGAAAAACGTGGACATAAACGAATTGCCAATTCACCCTTAGTTCCGCAAAACGACCCAACTACTCTTTTTACCAGTTCCGGCATGCAGCCGCTTATACCTTATCTCATGGGACAAGAGCATCCGCAAGGAGTAAGGCTCGTTGACGTACAAAATGCCTTTCGAGCCGTAGATATAGAAGAAGTTGGAGACAATCGTCATACCACATTCTTCAGAATGTTGGGCAACTGGAGCTTGGGAGATTACTTCAAAAAGGAAGAGATACCTTGGCTTTATGAATTTTTAATTGATAAACAAATAGGCTTAGGAATAGATCAGGAGAAATTACACTTCACAGTATTTAAAGGTTATGAAGACATCCCTAAAGATACTGAGTCTTATCAAATCTGGGAAGAAATTTTACAAAAAGCTAATATTAAAGATTATCAATCACATTTACATTGGTATGGAGCCGAAAAAAATTGGTGGTCACGTTCTGGAACTCCAGATAAAATGCCTGTGGGCGAAATTGGAGGACCTGACACTGAAATTTTTTATGACTTTAGCGACGAAAATATTCATAAAGCTAGTCAATGGAAAGACCAACCGTGTCACGTAAATTGCGATTGCGGCAGATATTGGGAAATTGCCAATAGTGTTTTCATGCAATACAAAAAAAATGAAAAAGGTGAATTTGAAAAATTACCAAAACAAAATGTCGATTTCGGCGGCGGACTAGAAAGACTACTGGGAGCTGCACAAAATAAACCGGACATTTTCCAAACTTCACTCTTCAAACCAACTATAGAATGTATTGAAAAACAAACCGATGCTATATATTCAACTAATAAACCTGCTATGCAGATAATTGCTGATCATCTAGGTGCCGCAATTTTCATCGCCAATGCCGGAATTCTACCTTCCAAAACCGACCAGGGATATATTTTAAGAAGACTTATCAGACGAGCGTTAGACAACTTCTATCAATTAAAAGGCAAACGGATTGATCCGATTCTTGAAGCAATTGTAAACCAATACAAAATAACCGATCCGCAGCTTGAAACAAATTTTGAAAGGATTAAATATATAATTTTGGAAGAAGAACAAAAATATGGCACAACCCGCAGACAAGCGGAATTTTATATTGAAAAGAAATATAAAGCCAGTCCGCACGTTCCGGGTTATTTGAAAGAGATTTCTGCCGAAGACGCGTTCATTCTTTACACAACACATGGATTATCGCCTACACAAATTAAAAGCTTAGGCTATATATTTAATGACCAAGAATTCGCCCAAAAGATGGAAGAACATCAAAATTTATCAAGAAAAGGTGCCGAGCATAAATTTAAAGGCGGGCTGGCAGACCATGCAGAAAGAACTATCATGGGACACACAGCGACACATCTTATGCATCAAGCCTTGCGAGATGTGCTAGGTGACAAGGTTCATCAGACCGGCTCAAATATCACCACAGAACGTATCAGATTCGACTTCAATTATGATAAAAAGCTTACCGATGAAGAAATCGAAAAGGTTGAAAAAATTGTTAATGAAAAAATTAAAGAAAATTTACCTGTACATTTTGAAATTATGACCATAGATGAGGCAAAAAAACTTGGGGCAATTGGTTTATTCATGGATACCTATGGAGATAAGGTAAAAATATACTTCATCGGTGATCCTTCGACGAGCTCAGGACAAGCTTATTCCATTGAATTCTGCGGCGGACCGCACGTCGATTTTACAGGACAGCTAAAATCGTTTAAGATAATAAAGCAAGAGAACCTTGGGTCTAACCAAAAACGACTTTATGCAAAAGTTGATTTATGAAACTGCCACAATTATTCGCTAAAAAACAACCACCGGTAGATTATTTTCTCTGCTTACTTTTGCGTGACGAACATGTTGGCGCGTATATCCTTCAAGAACAATCCGGAGAATTAAAAATAGTCGGGCAGCAGGAAGAAACTTTACCCAACTCAATCGAACAATCTTCACCCGAACAGTGGATTGAAATTCTCGACCGCGTAATTAGCAAAGCCGAAGAAACTCTTCCTCCCAAAGTAATAACACATAAAACCATGTTTGGTTTGAAAGAGAGCTGGGTAGAAGAAGATAAAAAAATCAATAAAGATTATCTCGCCAAATTAAAAAAAGTTTGCGAAGCTCTGGACTTACAGCCTGTGGGCTTTCTAGTAATTACCGAAGCCATTACGCATCAACTGCAGGAACAGGAAGGAGCCCCTTTAACGGCAATTTTGGTTGAAATCGGCAAACAACATTTGGCTGTCTCACATGTCCGAGCCGGTAGAACTATAGAAACCAGAAGCGCCATGATTATTGAATCCCCCGTAGTAACCGTTGACGAATTATTGAAACATTTTATTTCTGCTACAGTATTACCCGCCCGCATTATCGTGTTTGACGGCATTAGCAGTGAAAAAATATCTCAGGATTTTATTTCCCATCAATGGAGTAAAAGTCTTCCTTTTTTACATATGCCTCAGGTCACAGCGCTGCCGCATGGTTTTGACGCCAAAGCGGTAATTATGGGCGCGGCCGAACAAATGGAACTAAGACTGGCGGGCGATATTGATATACAAACTCCTATTGAAACAACTGAAAACAAAGTTTCTCGCTCAGAAAAACCACAGGAACAACCCACAGAAGTAGAACCAGAGAAAAAAACTCTGGCACAGCAATTTAATCAGGAAAATACACAAATTGTCAGCGCCGATAACTTCGGTTTTGTGGAAGAACAAGACATTGAACAAATGGTCGGTCAACATCCGGAAACAGAACCAAGTAAAAATTTTAATTCCGATTCTTTAAAAAATGTTGAACCTGCTTTTGCTATGGATGAAATACAAAGAGAAGAAATAAAGCAAAATAAATTAGATAATAAATTTTCGGTTTTAACAAATCTTCTGCAAATTAGTAAAAACTTTGGAAAACGAGGCCAAAAAATGCTTACGCATATTTCAATGCCGCGTGTAGCCGGACAAGCAATACCAACCTGGTTATATATTTTACCGGTGGTTCTGCTTATAATCTTCGCCGGAATTGTCTGGTATGTTCTATCGGTTCAAGCAACCATAAAAATTACGCTTAATCCGAAAATAGTTGAAGAAAAAGGCAGCATTACTTTCTCTACCAATTCAGGTAACGATTTTTCCAATAATACTTTGGCGGCAAAAGACGTCTCAGTTTCTCTTGACGGAAGTGCAAATACGAATACCACCGGAAAAAAGAATGTCGGTACTCCGGCAAAAGGCAGTGTAACCATTTATAACGCATCCAGTAATTCTGTCCAACTTGATTCCGGCGTGACGATTAGCGCGCCAAATGGTCTTAAGTTTACTTTGAATAGCTCTGTATCCGTTGCTTCTTCATCAGGAGATGCGTCAAATCCAAACCCCGGTACAGCTTCTGTAAATGTAACCTCGGCTGATCTTGGCCAAAATTATAATCTTCCCTCCGGTACCAAATTTAGTGTGGATAATTATTCACAAAGTGACGTAATTGCTAAAAATGACAATGCTTTTTCCGGCGGTACTAAACAACAAGTAACCGTCGTCAGCCAAAATGATTTGGCAACACTAAACCAAAGCCTGCAGAATAATTTGGAAAACAAAGCAAAACAACAACTACAAAGTAAAATCAGCGGCGATGAGGCACTTCTACCGGATATTACCAACATCGAATTACAAAATAAAGTATATAGTCCCAAACTCAATGCTCAAGCCAGTACGGCTTCCCTGACAGCCACAGCTGTATTCCATACGGCAATTTATAATAAAAATGATTTGCTGCAACTAGAGCAATCATTACTCAAGGATAAATTTTCCGACAACCAAGCTTTATCAGATAAAGGTATAACTACTGACGTAAGTAATCAAAAAGTTGTTGATGATAATACTATTAAAGCCGATATTGACCTTAAAGCCGGTTTATTGCCCAAACTTGATAACCAAAAATTAATCAATGAAATTACCGGTAAAAGCGCAGATCAAGCTATAGCCTTATTGGCTCAAGAGCCGCAAGTTGAATCGAGTGATATTCAATTATCTCCCAATATCCCTTTTATCCCCAAAATGCTGCCTCGATTCTCCAAAAATATTAAAATTGAAACAGAATCAAATTGAATGACTTCAAAAATTTACTATACCAAACGTAATACTTTCGCATTGCGGCAAAAAATGCGTTTCTTGGGTCTTACATTATTTATTATTGGTATAGGAGGATTAATTTATATCTTTTTTCCTCTTCTTTCCTGGCAGCTTTATTTGGCTCCCAATTTTGTTTCTTCTAACCTGGCATCACCAATTCCCAAAGCGGCTATTATTACGTCCACTTCACTCCAATCTTTGCTCAAAAATTCAACTGATATTTTTCATCCGGTTGATTATTCCAACGCTGCCAACTGGTATCCGAACTTCACGGGAGTTAATCAAACATCTTCGCATCAGACTTTTTATTTATCAATTCCCAAACTCGGGATTTCCAATGCAACGGTTACCAACGCCGACAATGATTTAGATAAGCATCTGGTTAATTACTCCGGCACGGCCTTCCCACCCGCCAAAGGCAATGCCGTAATTTTTGGCCATTCAACTCTACCGCAGTGGTTTGATCCGCATAATTACAAAGCGATTTTTGCTACCGTCCATACTTTAGAAATCGGTGATAAACTAATTGTCAATGAGAATGGAGCAGCTTATACTTATACCATAGATAATATTTATATTGTTGATGCGGATGATGTTTCACCGCTTGAACAGCAATATGACACAAGTTATTTAACTCTAATAACTTGTACGCCGCCGGGTACGACTTGGAAACGCTTAATCATTCATTCAAGATTACAAAACTTATGAACAATACAGAGACAGCAATGACAAAAATTAGAGCCGTTTTAATTTCAATCTGGCCGACTATCTATAAAGTAATTAACAATTCCCTATATTTCGTTTATAGTGTAATTCGGGCATCAATTAAAATCGCGATAAATAGTATTTTTGATAAATAATTTACAATTTTCAGTTCTCAATTTTCATTGAATTTTCAATTAATCATTGATACATTGTAAATTGACTGAAAATTAAAAATTAGAAATTGAAAATTTTGTATAAATATGGAAGAATCACTAGCTGTCTCGGCTATCAGAAAAAAATTGGTCGGCAAAACACTTTCTTACAAAGAAATATATGCCATTATGGATGAAATTGCCCATAAACGTCTGGGTGATGTTCTGACCACTTATTTTGCCGCCTCCGGTTATTCCAAAGGCTTTTCTAATGAAGAACTCTATTATTTAACTAAAGCTATGGTAGAAACAGGCGAACAATTACATTTCAGAGGCATTGTCGCGGACAAACATTCAATCGGCGGCATTTCCGGAACACGAACTACCATGATTTTGGTACCGATTGTAGCGGCAGCCGGGTTTACCATTCCTAAGAGTTCTTCACGCGCAATTACTACTCCGGGCGGCACTGCCGATGATATGGAAGTTTTGGCACCGGTTATTTTTGATAAAGAACATATTTATAAAATTATTGAAAAAACCAATGGCTGCATTGTCTGGGGAGGCAGTTTTAACATTGCTCCGGCCGATGACATAATTATTAAAGTTGAAGCTCCATTACTCTTTGAAAGTTTTGATAAAGTGTTAGTCTCAATTATGGCGAAGAAAGTCGCGTTCGGTTCAAATCACGTGGTAATTGACCTTCCTTACGGTAAATTAGTTAAGGTACATAATTTAACGGACGCTGAAATTTTGGCAAAAAAATTTGAATATTTAGCAGGGAAATTCAATCTTACACTTAAAGTTTTAATGCATGAAACTGATCAGCCTGCCGGACGAGGCATAGGCCCACTACTTGAAGCCAAGGAAGCTCTACGTGTCCTTGAACGGCATGCTCACCGACCGATTGATTTAGAAAACAGAGCGTTAAATCTTGCCGGAGCATTACTGGATCTTTGTCTTCACGACAGCTCTAACCAACTACAAGAAAAAATTAAAAAAGAATTTGGAGACGGTAAGGCTTGGGCTACTTCTATTTTAGCTGCAGGTAAAGCTCATGAAAAAATGTTGGAAATAATTAAAGCGCAGAATGGTGATCCCAATATAAACAGTGATTCGCTCCATCCCGGGAATTATCGTCATGAAATTCTCTCTGCCCACTCCGGAACTGTTCGTGAAATAAACGTCCCCAACACCACCATCATCGCCAAAATACTTGGAGCTCCCGCACAAAAACGCGCCGGAATATATTTGGATAAAAAAATTGGCGAAAAGGTAGGCCGGCATGATATACTTTGTACATTATACAGCGACAGCAAGGAAAACCTTAAAGAAGCTAGCGATACATTACGGAATTTTTCTTTATTTAAAATTGAATAAATTATGAAAAGATTGAGTGTCACACTTATACTTTTAGTTATTTGTCTCCTCCTCGCCGGTGCCTGGTGGATCCATGGGAATGCTCCGGTAAATTTACAAGATAAAACGCAAAAAAGTTTTAACATTCAAAAAGGTGAGCCTCTCCGCGAAATCGCTAACCGTTTACAAACTAATGGTTTAATCCGAGATCCGATTGTTTTTTTCTTAGTGGTAAAACAAAACGGACTGGATAATAAAATTGAGGCAGGCGATTTTAATTTATCATCAGACATGTCGGCTAAACAAATAGCAGAAGCACTTACAAAAGGAACTATGGAAGTTTGGATTACTATTCCGGAAGGTTATAGGGCTACGGAGATTGCTGCACTTTTGAAACAAAAATTTGCCCAATACGATCCGCTTTGGCAACCGGAATTGCAGCAATATGAAGGCTATCTTTTCCCCGATACATATCAATTATCAAAAGATACGACAATTGAGGATATAATCAGCACCATGCATCAAAACTTTGACAAAAAATATGCAAGTATAGCCTCTTCTCAAACCAATCAAAAAAATATCGTCATCGTAGCCTCTCTTATCGAACGGGAAGCCAAATATCCGGAAGATCGACCATTGGTCGCGTCAGTTATCTATAACCGTTTAAATGCCGGTATGCCTCTTCAAATCGATGCTACCATACAATACGCTCTTGGCTACCAGCAAGCAGGAAATACATGGTGGAAAAAAGATCTAACCACAAATGATCTTGCTATCAGTTCGCCATTTAATACTTATACTCAAACCGGCCTTCCTCCGACACCGATTTCCAATCCCGGAATTGAAGCTTTAAAAGCAGCCATTAATCCCGCCAAAACTAATTATCTATATTACGTTTCAGATAGTACCGGACACAACCATTACGCCACGACCCTGGCCGAACACAATGCAAATATCAAAAAATACGGCCTCTAAATTCTAATTTCCATATCTATTTCTAAATTAACTCTTGCATTAATAAAAAAGATACTGATATAATTTTTTTTATGCATAGTGATTCTTCAATTACAGCGAAATATGAAAAAGAAAACCCTTGGGGGATGAGTACCGCCATTGACCTGTATGATTGCGATCCTGATTTTATCAGAGATGCGGAAAAGATAAAACAATTTGTCCTCGATTTATGCGCTCTCATTGAGATGAAAAGGTTTGGAGAAACAGTAGTGGTTAATTTTGGTGATAATCCGAGAGTCAGCGGATTTTCCATGACACAACTGATTGAAACGTCTTTAATCTCCGGTCATTTTGCCAATGAATCAAATGCGGCATATATTGACGTGTTTAGTTGTAAAAAATATCCACCGAAAAAAACAGCAGAATTTTGTAAAAATTATTTCAAGGCAAAAAAAATGAATTTCTCTATCACCTTCCGCTATTAAACTTTTTTACTCTGCTATACTTTAGTCATGTCGCTTCAAAAAAATATCAAATTATTAACCTGGTTTAATTTTTTTACCGATTTTAAACTTTACGCGCCAATTGCCATAATTTATTTTACTCATGCAACTGGATCATTCGCTCTCGGCATGAGTATCTTTTCCATCGCTACGATTTCTTCCGCTCTGTTTGAGATACCTACCGGAGTTTTATCAGACCGCATCGGTAGAAAAAGAACAGTTATGTACGGAGCATTAGCTGCCGTATTATACTCAGTCTTTTACGCACTTGGTCAATCTTACTGGATACTAGCAGTTGGGGCAATTTTCGATGGTCTTTCTCAATCTTTCTACAGTGGAAATAATGAGGCTTTACTTTATGATACCTTGGCGGAAACAAAAAAGGAACATCAATATGATGAATTTCTGGGCAAAACAAGCGCTATGTTTCAAGTAGCACTAGGAATATCGGCAATCTTAGGCGGATTTCTTGCCACCTGGTCCTTCCCTTTAATTATGTGGATATCAGTTATCCCCCAAATTCTTTGTTTATGTCTTTCACTTTTGCTTTCCGAACCACAAATTAATTCAACAAAAAGCGGGAATATGTATCAGCATTTAAAGGCTGCATATAAAAATTTTCTAAGTAACAAAAAACTACGACTGCTAAGTATCTCTTCCATCGTGGGCTATGGATTTGGAGAAGCAGGATACCAATTCCAATCAGCCTTTTATAATACGCTTTGGCCATTATGGGCTATAAGTATTGCCAAGACTTTCTCCAACATTGGAGCCACACTTAGTTTTCATTTTAGCAGCCGACTCATTAGAAAATTTGGGGGCATAAAAATACTTATTATAGATAATATCTATAACAGAATAATCAATATTTTTTCGACTGCGTTGCCGACTATCTTTTCCCCACTGCTTATGTCTTCAACATCTATATTCTTTGGTGTAACAACAGTTACCAAAAATGCACTAATGCAAAAAGAATTTACCAATGAACAACGTGCGACAATGGGTTCTCTAAACTCTTTTTTAGGAAGCATATTCTTCGGTATAATTGCATTTATTCTTGGTTTTGTAGCTGATAAAGTGACACCTGCTCATGCTTTACTAATTCTACAAGTATTCCAAATTGGAAATTTATGGATTTATTGGAAATTATTTAAACACGATCAAAACAATTCTATTTCTTAGTCGATTTTCGGAAGAATCTGTGGCTTCCTGAAGTTAAATTTTTCAAAGGATGACTAGTCTTTCTCACTACTTGTTCTTCTTCTTCCGGCAAAGGTTTTTCATCTGTATTTTCTCTAATTTCGTCAGCTGTCAACTCATCCACGTCCTCGTATTCTCCTGCTTCTTCCATCGCATGTAAAATATCTTCAACTTCTGAAAACTTACTCAAGCCTTCATCTGTTAAGCTTCTTAAAATTTGTCGTCCCTTTTTCGTGGTAAATAAAAGAGTTAAAGCAACTCCGACAATAAGTCCCCAAAGAAAACCATTTAATGAACTTCCGTTTTTTTGTTGCATAGCAGAAAAATATTTACTCTTCCGAATGTTTATGATGATCCGTATCTTTTCTCAAAAAAGCTTTAATAATTTTCGCTACTGTAAGCAGTGATCCCGAACCGATAATCGTTCCGAAACTCCCTAAATTTGAAAGCGGCCCGGAAACAGCTTCCGTAATCGTCCCTGCCGTATCCAGAACTTTATTGGCCTTAAAAAGAGTGCTTTTGATTTCACGAAGAATGAAAAAAACCTGAACTCCGAGGACAACTAATAAAATAGTGAGGACTACTATAACGAATAAAAGAACGAATTGGACAGAATCGATCATATATTATATGTTACTTTGAAATTAGTTGAGTGTCAAGGAGTCCAAAAACTGACATTACCCCAGTTTGCTAAATGATCAGCTAATAGTTAAGTTATCTTTTTGTATACGGTTGAGATAATAGTTGTGGTTGATGTAGTTTCTACGAAAGAAGCCACAATAAAACTCCCGCATCCAGCGTGGCGTCTGG
>DATKGO010000071.1:0-3832 GCA_035510695.1 Patescibacteria group bacterium
GTTACAACAATGACTATTTACATCAATCGCTCAAGTACAAAACGCCGGCTGAAGTCTATTTTGTAAACTAATACTACAGGGTAGTCGCGGTCGGAGAGATATACTTAAATTGGTGTCTTGACAAAGGGTACCACCATAAAATGGAGTACTCCTGACTGAAGTATTACGACTTTATCAAGGGACCAAGGAAACGGTATTTGACAAGCATTTTCATAGAACTACGGATCGGGAAGTATTTAATAGTAAAATCAAAACTATTATTGGGGATAAGCAGCTTGTGCTTAGTCATGTTGATAGTAAAGAGGTTAATACAGTTAATGTGGCGGATATGGTAGCGGGAGCGGTTCTGGCTTTCGAGACGAAGAAAAATGTACGATTTTATGAGATGCTTAGAAGCAGAGTAATTTTGGAGATACGCTTGAATTGGCCTGAAGTAAAAAGAAGATTGTTTAAAAAATAAAAATCTCGTCTGAACCGATGCAAGCATCCATCCAAGCGAGAAATTTAGTAACTTATTTATATCATATGAGGCACATTTTGTCAATGAAAACCCTTGTCATATTACATAAGAATAGAAACGTCATGGATAACAAGAATAGGAATGTCATGTTAGCAAAAACGGAAAAATTAGGTAAAATGTTTAACATGTATGGATGGTTGACGCAAAACTTACGACAGCGGAGCATGAAAAGCTTGCCATCATTACTGATGGAATTGCCGGAAAGATCACGAATGAACAGGCGGCAAAACAATTAGGGTTATCAATACGTCAAGTACAACGAGCGAAAGCTGCCATACGTAAAGGTGGCACAGCTGCTATTATTCATCAACTGAAAGGAAAATCAAGCAACCACCGATATCCTCAAGAAGACAAAGAAAAAGTAATTGCAACAATTAAAAAACGCTACGCTGATTTCAAACCCGGGTTTGCTACAGAGAAACTTCAGGAAACAGAAAATATACCGATGACTTCTCAAACCGTACGTATTTGGATGAGCGAAGCAGGTTTATGGAAATCACGGAAACAGAAGAAAGTCACGTATCGCGCCCTTCGACCGAGAAAGGCATATTTCGGGGAACTGCAGCAGTTTGATGGCTCCTACCATATGTGGTTTGAAAACAGATATTGTGATTCGAATGGTAATCCCATTGAAACTTGTCTTTTAGCAAGCATTGATGATGCCACAGGCAAAATCACCAAAGCTTATTTTGGCGCTAATGAAGGCGTTGTTGCCGTATTTTCCTTCTGGAAAGAATACGTTGAAAAAGTTGGGAAGCCGGTGGCAATCTATCTTGATAAATTCTCCACCTATAAAATCAATCACAAAGCAGCCGTTGATAACACAGAGCTAATGACCCAATTTCAACGGGCAATGAAAGCGCTTGCCACTGAACTTATCTCTGCCAATTCACCGCAAGCAAAAGGAAGAGTTGAACGATTATTTCAAACGCTTCAAGATCGGTTGGTAAAAGAAATGCGACTAGCCCATATCAATACTCCACGTGAGGGAAACATATTTCTTAAAAAGCTATTTCTTCCACAATGGAATAACAGCAAATTCGTGGTTGATCCTGCAAAAGAAGGAGATGTGCATAAAAAATTACAAACAGAAGAAAAAGAAAATCTTTCCCACATTTTCTCAATTCATGATACAAGAAGAATCAATTTTGACTTTACCATTCAATTTAAAAACAACTGGTACCAACTAACTGAAATACAACCAATAACTGTCAGGCCGCTTATGATTGTTGTTATGGAAACATGGCTTGATGAATCGATCCATATCATGCTTAAAGATCACGAACTTGCCTTTACTCTTCTACCTGAGAAACCAAAGAAACAGCGAATTAAACAACCAATTATTTTGACAACTCATACCTTATGTCAAGTACCCATTTGTTTAGACAAACGGCCAAAAGCTTCTTTCTTGATATAGTAATTTAGTTTGAATTGTACAGGATTCATATTTAAACTTGTGTGTCTTCTTTTGTTATTGTAATAATAGATTGTTTGATAGATTGCCTCAATTAGTTCTCCAATTGATTTGAATTGTTCCATGTGTCCTAAATCTACTTTAAATTTACCATAAAAACTCTCCTGAAATCCATTCTGCCAGGGTGATCCTTTATCCGAGAATGATATTTGTATTCCGCAACTTTTAACATAGGCTTTGTAAGCATCACTTGTATATTCTGATCCCTGATCTGAATGCAGAAAGAGTGGGTGTGTCTTGGTTTTCCTCTGCGCATCCATAAATGCTTCCATGACTAAGTTCTGATTGTGAAACCTTGAAATGGCTACTCCTATGATTTCTCTTGTGTACATATCCATAATGGTTGCCAGATAGATAAATCTACCCTGAAATTTAATATATGTGAAGTCAGATACCCAAACAACATTGGGTGCTATTGGGCAAAGCAATTTATATATATTTATTGCGTCTTCCTCTGCTGCTTTGCCCATGTCTTCTTTTTTAAATGGTTTCTTAACCCGTCTTCTATATGGCTTAATGTTAAACTTTTTCATTACCCTTAAAATCCTCTTCTTGTTTAGCTTTAACTCCGGAGCAATCCGTTTATGTCCATATGCTTTATGCTCTATTAAGACTGCCTCAATCTGACGTTTAATTTCTTCATCAATTAAGGGACGCTTCTTTTGATAGTACAGAGACTGCCGGCTAACTCCTAATTTTTTAGCTATCTGAGTCTTAGTTATTCTTTTTTCCTTTATCGCTTTTAACTGCATAAATTCAAGTCCAATGTCCGTTCTTTTTTTTAAACACTGCTAGTTCTGCTGTGAGTTTTCCGAGGAGTTCATAAACCCCTGTTAACTCACGCTTCAATCTAGCGTTTTCAATTGCCTCGTTATTTACTCCATTTGCGCTCTTAGCTAACCAATTTCGTACTGTTTCAGCACATATTCCTGCATCTTTTGCTGCTTGAGCTGCGGTTATTCCATCATTTTTAATTCGTGATAATATTTGATCCTTTATTTCTTTTGGTATGACATGAAATGTTCCCATATATTTTTATCACCTCCACTCCTATAGTCGTTTATATCCTTTTGGCTACTTGTCTATTATATGGGGTACCTGTCAGTATCCAGGAAAAATCCTTCTGGTTCTTTTTCAAGTCTACGTTTTCGTACTGCATCAATGCCTTCTTGTTCTCCTTTCATTTCCGCAAACTTTACCCAATTGCTGGTCATGTATTTCATTCGCTTTTCAGGATCGATTGGTTTTTGTAGCTCTTTCTTCTTTTCGTAGAGCTTTAATAAATCATCTTCTCGTTCATATCCTTTCAGTCTTCCAGAAAGAAAACCCAACCGATAGCTTACTCCATCAACAAGTCGCCAGTTAGTATTTTCCAATGTGTTTTTTAGAAGTTTCTCAAGCGTACTTGTGCTTATATTTTGTCTTCTTGATGAATCAGCATCTTGTAGAGTAAATGGCGCAAAGATAAATTGTCCTATTTCTGGAGTAGCGAAGGACAACTTTGCATAGTTCTCCTTTTCTAACTGTTCTGTCATGAGCTTTTCAAGCTCCACGATAGTCAATTTTTTTAGCTTGCTGACTTGTTGATAAGCACTGTTATCATATTTTTGTTTAGCTTCTTCGCCAATTTGTCGGGCAAATTCCATTGCTTCAAGTTCGAATAAGTATTTTTTCCCTTCCTCGTCTGTGAGACAAAAAGCAGCTCTGTACTTTTCCAGTAGCTTTTTATCTTCTTCCTCCTTTTTCTTTTGCTCTTCCTGCCATTTCTTGTGCTCCTCATCGCTTTTACCAAGATCAAGAATATCTTTCTTTGAATAACCACAATGCTTGCACTTATA
>DATKGO010000072.1:0-3214 GCA_035510695.1 Patescibacteria group bacterium
GTTACAACAATGACTATTTACATCAATCGCTCAAGTACAAAACGCCGGCTGAAGTCTATTTTGTAAACTAATACTACAGGGTAGTCGCGGTCGGAGAGATATACTTAAATTGGTGTCTTGACAAAGGGTACCACCATAAAAACTTTTCCACTAATAAACCTTTTTACTCCAACTTGCTCGATGATCTGTGCCATTTCTTCAAACTCATCTAAAGAACAAATAGAATAAGGCATCTCATCGAGCCATTCTAATGGCAAATTCTTTTTGATAAAGTAATTTTCTACAAATTTATGCAATTGATTATATAACTTATCACCGTGAAAATACCAATCCTCTAGGGTGATAATAAGCGGAAATATCTGTTTATTTTTATTGTATTTTATATGAGAATAGTAACCTTTTTTATAGTCATTTATAGTCGAATATACTTGAATAATAATGTCTGCCATCTTAGTGAGCTGATTATTGATTCCTTCATCATTTATAATTTCTTCTTTTCCAGCATATCCCATTCTACGTGTTTTACATTCAATGAATAATAGTGCGTCACTTTCGATTATCCAATCAACGCTATCCTTTCTGCTCTTCTTAACATAATATTCAGCCTCTGGTATGAATCTATATTTTGAAATTGATTTTTTTAAGATCTTGCCAACGTGATCCTGATATGCATGACCAAAAGCGTTTTCGAACCCTTTTTCATTACAAACTTCGTAGTAAAGACCGCTTGTAAACCGCCAAAATAATAAAGTAGGAAGCGGACACACTATAGATGGTTTAGATGCAAAATCCATTTTAATTATTGGGAATGTTCGTAATGAATTGAATGAATAGGCGAATTTTTCATCAAATGATTGTTGTTGACCAAGCTTTTCTTTCAGATCTTTCAAACTGATACTAAAATGGTTTAAAAATAGATTTAAATGTTCAATAGTAAGTCCTTTAACATCAACAGTTAATGGATACGTACGAGCAACGTTTGTAATGAATGCTCCAACTAAAACTGAACCCAATAAATAAAGCTGTTCTGTATTTAGACCAAATTTGTTATAAACAATTTGATTTAGGTCGGGCTGAGAGAATATAGTAAAATACCTTGTTATGAGCTTAGGTTGGGGAAATAAAGATTGCCATGGGAATTGTCGATGAGCTATCCTATTAATCTCTAGTAAAACATTGTCTTGGCTAATATAGACTTCAGAGATGTAGCCTTCTAATTCTTTTAATTTATTAACAGCACTTGAAAAATAGTTCCATTTTCTTAATGATTTCAATCCTGTTTCGCCTGCATTAATAATCACTTCTTTAGTTAGTAATTCGATTTCCCATGGATGAACATGACCTTTGAACATCATTTCCGATTTATCCATTAACCTCTGAGGATTCTCAATATCCGATGGCAGTTGTCTATTAAATTGTGATAATTCAGAAAAGGCCCACAAAGTATAGAGAGATTCTGGCAATGATAACTGTCTTAGATGATTTCTTAGTGGTTTGTAGTATTCGTAAATATCTTGACTATACATTTAAGCTATTAATAAATTTTAACTGTTATGCCTTAGGTAAACGATAATAAGCTAGTTTGTCAATCTTTCCTTCAGGAGTAATCGCGCAACTGTTTGCATCTCATTTGCCACAAATTCTACATGTTTCGAATCAAGGTTTTTAGGCTCAATTTTAGCTAGTCCTGCCTTTGCATATTTAGCGGCCTTATAAAAGTCATTAGCTATTACATTTAGCGTTTCTGTATCCAGCTTTTCCAGTTGTTTTTTATATTTTTCAGCTAGTTTTTCAAGCTCTTGTTCGTCCATGGCTCGATTATACCGCAAAACAGGTGTATAATTCAAAAAGAGGCACAAATATGGGTTCAGAAGAAAAATTAGGTAAAAATATGAAAAAAGCCAGAAAGAAAGCTGGTTTTACTCAAAATGAGATAGCTGAGAAGCTAAAGATTACGCCCAATCATTATGCCAAGATTGAGCGCGGTGAAGCAAAGCCGTCATATGAATTACTGGAAGAAATAGTGAAAATATTGAGAATAAAGTCTTCCGAGGTCATGCCGTTTTAAAGAAACTGGTCTAACCTTAAAAAGGTAAACATCTGCATTGCTGTTTCTTTTCCTTCAAGTTTTCTCATAATTTCACGGCTGTTTGCTTGTGAAAGGATATTAAGGCTTCCTTCCCACAGTATTTGTCTATCAAGAATTGCCAATTTTCTATGGTGATTGCCGACACATAGTAGAGTCTGTATCCCTAAACGCTCAAAGTTTTGAATTTCGATTTCTGCCTGCTTACTCATGACTTTATTCTCATGCTCCGCAGGAGGTCTTGTCATAATGAAGATAGATACACCGCGGTTTAATAAGTTTCTAAAAACTGGATAAAACATTTGCACACGTTTTGTGGTGATAAAGGGACTTTCGATTATAACCTCCCTTTGGCATCGTTTTAAATCCTTAAGAAATTGATGATAAAAGGTTTTCTCATCGA
This sequence comes from Patescibacteria group bacterium, assembly GCA_035510695.1. Taxonomy (GTDB): domain Bacteria; phylum Patescibacteriota; class Microgenomatia; order Levybacterales; family UBA12049; genus DAIDHK01. The sequence continues at coordinate 2,490 of DATKGO010000072.1, forward strand.
ATAATTGAGAGGTCAGAGGGTTATTCATGCCTAGTCTCCTCTCCGGCAGCTTGATAAGCTTCCATTAAATTGTTAAAATGAGCTACCAGGGGTTCAAAGCAATTTGCACCAGGGGTACCATGTCCATTTGGTAAACGGCATAAAGAATTTACACATAACCTTCGGATCTGTATTGTTTTCCTGCTCGTAGAGCTTCGGTAGTTTCTGGGTCAATTGTTTAGTTAGTAGCATCATTTATTTATTCACCCCCGTTTCTTTTTTATAATTATTTTTATTGGGCAGCCTGCCTGCCCAATATACTGACGCTTGCGTCCTAGCGGGGTGAATTCTGCAAGGGCGAGCCGAAGGCGAAGTTTATTGGAGCGAAGCGGAAACCCTTGCGGAAGAGGGGCGCAGCCCTTATAAATACAGAATTATTAAGTAAAAAACAGCTATGCTATAATCCTGCCATGGCTTTTAAAGGAGAAAGAAACATAGATTATTACCTTTTAAATCCGCCAGGGCAACCTAAGCATGATATTGCAGATTATATTGAAGGCAATGGCGTACTTGTCCCGAGGCGATATGATACAGCGGATGATGCCCTAGTACTCCATTCTCCTAATTTTGCCTCACAATAATGTCAAAGAGCTATTTTAGTTTAAATTTTTCTTTTGCTTTTTCCCTTGTAAATTGCCAGTTAATTTTACATTCGTTCTGGTTTCTCTTTTTTACCCAGGCTGCTA
>DATKGO010000073.1:0-10862 GCA_035510695.1 Patescibacteria group bacterium
TCCGGATTTAGTACATTATTTTTAGCAAAAAAATGCGAATTAGGCTCAACTTCTTTTAATAAATTAGTATCTGTTTTTGACAATATTATTCTCTCCGTAGCCTCAAATTAGTTGTTTTACCTATAGTCTCGGGAAGTCAGGCGTAGTTTTTGTGATTAATTCTTCTTGTTGTAGCCGTGCTAATCTTCATATTGAGAATTGGTGCAATTTACCGCCAAGCTAATTATTATTACAATTTGGCTAGATTGTATGAAGCGAAGCAGCACTTTGCGCAGTTTCCTCACTTTGTACATGTCCTCGGAATTGACTGTTATACAAATCAGCATAGAAACCATTTTTTGCCAATAATTCCTTATGCGTACCTTTTTCGATAATTGTACCGTGATTCATCACTAAAATCAGATCCGCGTCTCTAATCGTAGAAAGCCTATGAGCAATCACGAAATTAGTCCTTCCTTTCATCAATTTACTCATAGCATCTTGAATTAAAAGCTCTGTTCTGGTATCCACACTGCTGGTTGCTTCATCCAAAATAAGAATTTCCGGATCGGCCAAAAATGCCCGGGCAATAGTTAAAAGCTGTTTTTGACCCTGCGAAATATTGGTTGCTTCCTCATTTAGAACCGTATTATAACCTTCCGGCAGTGTCCTGATAAAATGGTCTGCATAGGCTATTTTTGAAGCTGCCACAATTTCCGCTTCACTAGCATTATCTCGGCCATAGGCGATATTATCCCGCAGCGTTCCATGAAAAAGCCATGTATCCTGTAATACCATCCCGAACATTCGGCGCAAATCTCCACGTCTAAGTTTCGTGATATCCACGCCATCGATCAAAATCTTGCCGCTGTTGACTTCATAAAAACGCATTAACAAATTAACAAGCGTGGTTTTACCGGCACCGGTCGGACCAACAATCGCAATCATCTGACCCGGTTTTGCCTCAAAATTCATGTCGTCCATCAAAATTTTATCTTTGTTATAGCCAAAGTGGACATGATCAAATTTGACAGCTCCTTTGGGATCTTTAATCGTTACAGGATTGGTAGTTTCCTTTACTTGTTCCTCTTCATCCAGTAGTTCAAAGATACGTTCGGCCGAAGCTATTGCCGATTGGATGACATTGGTAATATTCGCAAGTTGAGTGATCGGCTGAGTAAATTGGGCGGAATATTGAATAAATGCCTGCACGTCACCGATCGAGATGGCATTTTGCGTCGCCATAATACCTCCGACAATTGCTACCAGCACATAGCCGATATTACCGACAAATCTCATAAGCGGCATAATCACGCCGGAAACAAACTGCGCTTTCCAGCCGGCATCATAGAGTTTATTGTTTAGCTCGTCAAATTGAGAGATAGCTTTAGCTTCATGCCCAAAAGCTTTCACAATCTTATGACCGATAAACATTTCTTCGACATGTCCGTTTAAATTACCGAGTGAGTACTGTTGATTTCGGAAGAAATCCTGCGAGCGTTTGGCAATGCCCGCGACAACAATAAGACTTAAGGGAAGTGTTAGAAGTACGATTACGGTTAATTCCAAACTTATAGAAAGCATCATGATAAGTACACCGATTATGGTAATGACAGAGGTAATCAACTGTGAAACGCTTTGTTGAAGCGATGAACTGACGTTATCCATATCGTTAACGGCGCGGCTTAAAATTTCTCCATGTGTGCGTCCGTCAAAATATTTAAGCGGCAGTCGTGAAAGTTTTTCGTCCACTTCTTTGCGCATTTTATAAATTGTTCTTTGGGCAATACCGGCCATCAAATATTGTTGAACAAAGATAAAAATTGAACTGACAATATATAAAACGAGTAATATCAAAACAATTCTTCCTATGTAGCCAAATTCAATGCCGGGAATAGGCGATAAGTGAAGTGGAAGCGTTGGATTTTGCACCAATTCTTGCGTTATTACATGGTTTTTCGCTTGTACGATAAAACTGGCAATTAGATCATCAAAAAGCCTAGTCGTTGCAAGTCCTAATATTTTTGGACCGATGATATTAAATGCTGTTCCGAAGGTAGCCGCAGCAATTACGACTGATAATAGAATCTTTTCCGGTAAAAAATAGCGCAGCAGTCTTTTGAGTGTGCCTTGAAAATCTTTGGCTTTTTCTACAGGTCTGCCCATTGAACCGAAGCCACCGCCCATCGGACCTCTTCCGGGACCACTTTGATTAGTTTTGTTGTTATCTTTATTCATGTGATTCTTCAGCAATTTCAGCCGCTGACAACTGTGACGTAACAATTCCTTTATAAACGTCACAGGTTTTCATCAAATTTTTGTGAGTACCGATACCGGCAATACGACCTTCGTCAAGAACTATAATTTGATCCGCATCCACTACCGTACTGACACGTTGAGCAACGATAATTACAGTTGAATTTTGCGTTTCCTGTTTTAGCGCTGCGCGTAATTTCGCGTCGGTTTTAAAGTCAAGCGCCGAAAAAGTATCGTCGAAAATATAAATTTCCGGTTTGCGAACCAACGCCCGAGCTATAGAGAGACGCTGCATTTGTCCCCCTGAAACATTGGTTCCGCCCTGAGCAATCTGGGAATTGAATTTGTCAGGCATTTTTTCAATAAACTCACTGGCTTGTGCCACATCAGCGGCATGTTTGATTTCACTTTCAGTTGCATCTTCTTTACCGTAGCGCAGATTATCGTTAATTGTTCCGGCAAAAAGTACGGCCTTCTGAGGTATAAAACCGATTTTTGCCCGCAAATATTCCTGCGGCATTTCGCGAGTTTCTACTCCATCCACGATGACCCGACCGCCGCTTACATCATAAAAACGCGGAATAAGATTGACCAGCGTCGATTTTCCCGAACCTGTGCCGCCAATGATGGCAGTTGTGGTACCGGGAGAAGTTTTAAAAGAAATGTCTGAAAGTGCAGATTTTTCCGCACCGTGATAGCTAAATGTAACGTTTTGAAATTCGACATAGCCTCGCAGTTTCGTAGTAATATTTACTTTTTCAGCATCCTTAATATCGGGTTCTATTTCCAATACTTCATTAATTCTGGCAGCTGAAGCTTCCGCACGGGGGATCATTATAAACATCAACGCAACCATCAACAAGGCGAAGAGAATTTGAGTGGCATATTGCATGAAAGAAAACATTGCGCCTATTTCTAAATTATCCCCCGCTACGCGTTGGCTGCCGAACCAAATTATGGCTACACTGGAAATATTTATCAAAAGCATCATTACCGGCATCATTATGGCAACCAACTGATTTACTTTAATCGCTACATCGGTTACATCATGGTTGGCCACATCAAAACGTTCTTCTTCATGTTTTATTCGATCAAAAGCCCTAACCACTCGTACGCCGGTCAAATTTTCATCCAAGATAAGATTTAGTCTATCCAATTTCACCTGCATGACTGAAAACAATGGAACAGCTTTAAAGAGAAGTACCATAATTACACCTACCAAAACAGGCGTTATAGCTACCAAAATCCAGGATAGCCCGACATCTTCATTTAAAGCCAACACAATTCCGACAACCAGCGTGATAGGAGCAGTAATTAGCCAACTGAGCATCAATACCATTACCTGCTGAACTTGTGTAGTATCATTGGTAGTACGTGTAATCAATGAAGCAGTACTTACGATATTAAATTCGTGAAGTGAAAATTCTTGAACTTTATTAAAAATTTCGGAACGAATTTTCTTACACATTCCGGTAGCCACTCGGGAAGAAAAATATATGCCCACAACTGAACAAACTGTCCCTCCGATGGCAACCAGCACCATTAAACCTCCAGTTCTCCAGATATAACCCGTATCAAATGCCGCAATGCCATTATTTACGATATCCCCCATAAGAGTAGGCAAATACAGATTTGCAACCGATTGTCCGATGGCCAAAAGCAGGATAACTGCCAATAGAAGTTTGTATGGTTGTAGAAAACGTAATAATTTAATCATGGATACATAATTATTTTACTATTTAATAGCCGGGCTAAGCAATCTTAAGTATAGTCGAGTTGCTTCTTGATTGGTAAATATATTGTGCGGTATAGTAGATATATGAAGGAAGAAAAGAAAAAGGTAAATACTAAAAAAACTTCGTCATTTTTATGGCCTTTAATAATACTGGTATTTATTACTGTAGCGGGAATTTTTGCTTACTATAATTTAGGGCGCTTTTCTTTACCGGCGGACTCCGATAATATGTCGTCAACTCCTTCAACAACTGCTTCTGTAAAATTTGTAAGTTCAACAATTACGGCTGACGGTACTGTGACTGCGCAAAATCAGGCAAATTTAAATTTTCAAACAGCGGGGAAGTTAACCTATCTTCCTTTTAAAGAGGGTGACAAAATAGCTGCGGGACAAACAATTGCCCGGCTTGATACGTATCAACTTCAACAGCAATTGCAGCAGGCGTTAAATAACTACCAAAACCAGCGGGATCAATTCGATCAGCAGCAACAGTATAATCAAACAGGCGCTTTACAAAATCAGCAGAATGCATCACTGAAGACATCAGGTGCGGCACTTGGCGGAGATCCAGGATATACCGTGATTAACGATACGGTCCAACGGCTTATGGATCAAAACCAAAACAATCTGAATAATTCTGTAATTCAAGTTCAGTTAGCAAATTATGCAATGCAGCTGGCGACGCTTACCTCTCCTATTTCGGGCATTGTTAAACATGAAGACGTTACAGTTCCGGGTATAAACATTACTCCGGCAACAACTTTCATTGTCGCTGATCCGAATTCAATGGTTTTTCGCGCTAACGTACCGGCAGAGGATATTTACTACATTGCTCAAGGAAGCGCGGTTACTCTGGCAATAGACGGTTTACCCAATAAAATTACCGGTACGGTTGTAAAAATATATCCTTCAAAGATCGTCTTGTCCACCGGTGAAGCAGTTTACCAAGTGGATGTGGCCAGTGATGCGTTAAAAAAACAAACAAAATTGGATGAGACAGGGACGGCGATAATTAGTACAAATTCGCAGAATGTTGCGTTGGTCCCGGCATGGACTGTGCTGAACGGCAAATATATTTGGATTGACGATAACGGAACTCCTAATTTGCGACAAGTAACTATCGGAGACATTCATGGGAACCAGATAGAGATTACCGGCGGATTATCTCCAAACGATAAAATAATAATTGATCCCAAATATATATCGTCTCTAAAATATTAATTTATGAAAAAAATACTAGCGCTATTTAAAAGTAGAAATTTTCTAAAAATCTTAGGTGTCGTATTTTTGCTTATCCTTCTTGCCGGTGGGTATATCTTCTTCAGGCAAACAACCGGCAGAGTATACATTGATAACTCGATTATTCAAGCGCCGATTATTACAATTTCTCCTACCACTTCCGGCAGAGTACAGGAAATGAATGTTAAAGAAGGACAAACTGTGACAAATGGCGATGCATTGGCCATCGTTGGCTCCGAAACAATTCGAGCTTATACGGATGGTCTTATTATTTCGGCAAGCGATCTGACAGGATCGGATGTTAATCCTTCAACCCAGCTAATACAAATGATCCGGCCGGTTAATCTTCGAGTTTCAGGTACGATTGATGAGAATAAAGGACTTAACGAAATTCAGGTGGGACAAGTTGTTTCATTTACGGTAGATGCTCTTCCCGGTCAAACATTCTGGGGATACGTAGACGAAATTTCTCCTGCGGCAGATACACAAACATTTTCTTTTTCCACTTCAACCGAACGTCCTACACAACAATTCACTGTTTATGCCAAATTTAATCCGACGCAAAATCCTGCCATAAAATTGGGAATGTCGGCCAAGATGGTAGTCTATACAAAAACGAGATAAGCAAAATTTAAGAATTCTTACATTTTTTTTCATCGTAAACCTTTATAATAATTATCTATGAAAGCAGGAATATTTTACGGACCTCATGATATACGAGTTGAAGAGGTAGCGGATCCAAAAATTCAAAATCCGAAAGACGCGATAGTCAAAATCACATATACCTGCATTTGTGGTTCCGATCTCTGGTGGTATCGCGGCATTACTAAACGAGATGCTGGTGGACAAATTGGGCATGAGTTTATGGGTGAGGTCCTTGCAATTGGTAATGATGTTAAAAATGTAAAGATTGGTGATTTGGTAGTTGGTCCATTTTTCTGGTGTGATGGAACCTGTGCAGAATGTAAAAAAAAGATGAGTAGCGCATGTCTTAATGGTGGTAGTTGGGGTACCAAAGGCACAACAGGATGTCAAGCAGAACAGCTACGGGTTCCTTATGCTGATGCAAACCTATTCACTATTCCCAAGGATACTGATGAAAAATTAATGCCAGCCATATTAGCTCTATCTGATGTTATGGGAACTGGTCACCATGCAGCAATATCAGCCGGAGTAACAAAAGATTCAGTTATTGCCGTTGTGGGGGACGGAGCAGTTGGACTGTGTGCTGTTCTTGCCAGTAAAAGACTTAGGGCAAGTAAAATTATTTTAATGAGTCGCCATGAAAAAAATGCGGTTGTAGGCAAACAATTTGGAGCAACAGATATTATTGCAGAGCGAGATCAGGAAGGGATTGAAAAAGTAAAAGCGCTTACCGAAGAAATTGGTGCAGATTGTGTTTTGGAATGCGTTGGTGGAAAAGAAGCACGAGACATGGCAATGGGCATGGTACGACCTGGCGGCAGAATCGGCTGCGTAGGTATTCCACATAACGTGACAGATATACCAACCGGAGATATTTTTTGGAAGAATATTACCATTGGTGGTGGAATTGCCCCAACTGCCACTTATATTCCCCAGCTTTTACCGGATGTATTGTCCGCTAAAATTGATCCGTCACCGGTCTTTAATTTAACTTTGCCGCTAGCTGATCTGGCAAAGGGTTATGAAGCCATGGATAAACGTGAAGCAATCAAAGTACTAATTCGACTATGAGCCCTTTCATTAATTCGTCCATAGAAAACTCTACTTCAAAAGTTGTTCGATCTCCAACGTTTACATATAATGACAATGAACTTTTTATGCCTTTTTTAATTGTTCCGCCGCATGAATAGACTACACGTCTCTCTTCGGGATGCAATTCCGCAACTAAGGGTAATCCTTCTTCATCTAAAAAATTATCAGGGGTCAGAATTGGTTCTTTGGCTACAACTACTTGGAATTTATTTTTTTTGCGAATTAGTTTTGCTCTACCGATACTATAAATATATTTTTCTTTACCTCCGATATTTTGCATAGTAATCCCATGAATGATAAAAAGTGCCTCCTCAGAGTTTAACCAAATAGGGGGCATAGTTGTTCCAATTCTCCATTTTGCCCAAGGTAAATCCAAGGGAAATTCTATGTCGCATATTTTTTGCGGCACTTGAGAATGCAATGAAAATACTAAAATTTTATGATTATAATCAGATGACTCAGGTCGAAATAGATATGTGCTGCTATCAATCGGAGTAATATTTTTACCGGGACCAAATGTATCAATAACCAAAAATGGGGGTAAATTTTGTTTCCAAGAGTTAAGATAATCAATTTTTACGATTGCCGGAAAGGGGATTGGCTGACCGTTTTTATTCCGAAGTACGCAGGTAAGTCCTATTATCAAATTTTCATTGGGTAATTGTAAGGCTCTGGGATCTTCTAAATTTATCCCTTCATATAAAGGCTTCCAGATCACTCTTTCGTGTTTAATAATTCCATCTTTTCCTATTTCAAAAAGTTTTAAAATTCCGGTATCCGGTTCACCGGGCACTCCCGGGGTAACCACTTCTCTTCCTATAAAACACAATGCGTCTTCAACGGATTTCTGCCATACCCCCATATTATAGCGGGCAACCTGTGCGTCAGGAAAAATATTTTTTATATGATTAATTTTCATCTAATGAAATTCTGAAATAGTATAATTTGAAATAAGATACGATACCAATGATTCTGCTCCTTGATTTAAATTAACCCGATCAGGATGTAAACCGTCAAAGCATCCACCCGATTTTTCATCATACAATGGTTTATTTAAACTATTATTCCCCAAAAACCAGCTAAAACATTTATGAGCTAGATTTCTATATTCTTCGTTATGTGTATTTTTATATGCACAAAATAACGCAAGAATCGTAGATGCCGGATCTTCCGGCTGCTGATCGTATTGACTTCTTTTTTCATGATTCGTATACCAACCAGAATGTCCAATAGGCATATACATCTCTGAGGAGAAAGTTTTCCCGATCAAAAACTGCAAAGATAATATTCCTTTTTCTTTAAAGTTAGAGTTGTTTAAACAATTTCCGGCTAAAAGTAAACTCTCAGAGAGAATAGCATTATTATAGTTAAGTTCTTTTTCAAACCAAATCCATGATTTTACAGAATTGTCTTTTAATATATCTACTAAAGAATTTGCATAATCATTTATGTATCCCAATAAAATAGTTTTTTGTTCTGGCAATCTATCAAGTGCTAAGATAAATGACTTAATTGCGATCGCTTTCGAACGTATATGCCCCAATTTTGCTCCTTTTTCTAAAGACAATAGATACATTCTTTTTGCTTCAGTTCTTGTTTCACTAGATAATATATTGTTATTCATTATTTCGCTCAAGGCCCACATTGCTCTAGCATGTGTGTCTGACAAATCTTCTTTATTATTCTGACAGGTAGATAATTTATCGCTAAATCCAATGTAATTTATGAATGAACCATTTGGGAGTTGACACTTCTTCAAAAACGCGAAATATATCTTAATCAAGTCGTATACTTTTTTATTAAATTTTTTTCTAAGTAACCAACTGCAAAAAATAAGTGCTCGGGCATTATCATCTAAAGTATATCCGAAATCTTTATTGGGAATGCTATGTGCTGCGAACTGGAATAATCCAAAATCATCAGTCATAGAATAAAGATGTTTCAAATTTACAGGAGGTATTATTGTTCTCGTCAATAAATTAGTATACTTCTGAGCTACATCACTCCAAAGCATTGGGCGTGTTTTTTCGTAAGCATTTCGCGCCATTTGTTCCAATTTTTTCTCATCACCGAGTAAGTCTAGAAGTGCTGAGGTTATCGCGGCAGAATCTTGTATCGGTACCAATTTACCCATGTCGGGTGTAATCACTTCTTTTGCCTGGGCAAATTCCGTACTGATGACTGCTCTCCCAGCTCCCAGGGCATAAGAAAGTGTTCCACTGACTGCTTGATTTGGATTAATCGAGGTTGATATATAAATATCGGTAGCCTGTAGAAACTCAAGTAAATCATGTAGGCTTAAGTATTGGTCGTAAAACTTTACGTGTTTTTCCAACCCCAAAATTCTTACCAAATGGGCTAATTCCAACCTGTATTTTTCTCCTTCCTGACGTCTAATAACAGGATGTGTTTCGCCTAAGATTAAATACAAAACAGTTGGATACTTTTTTATTACATCAGGAAGCGCCGCAAGTGCGTATTCAATTCCTTTTCCCCGGCTTAATAATCCAAACGTACTCAAAACTATCCGGTTCTTCAACTCCAACTTTGCTTTATATTCTTTTTGAGAGGAGAACATAACAGGATGAATCCCGTGCGGAATAATAAATATTTTACCATTTGAATTTGGATAAACTGTCTCAATTATTTTTTTGGAACTTTTGGTTAGTACAACTACGTTATCGGCAAAATCAATGATTTTCTCAGTTACCTGTTGCATGTGCAGCCTAGGTTTGGGTAACGCGGTATGTAGAGTTACCAGCATCGGTTTTTTACAGTGCTGCATAAAATAGAGTATTTTTTCTCCATCAATACCGCCAAAAATTCCGTATTCATGTTGTATGATTACCCCTGAAATATTAGTGTCTTCATTTACGATTTTAGCTAATCTGAGATAATCTTTTTTGCTGTTCTGGTCAATTTCCCATTCGACCTCGACGGGGTATTTATATGTATCCAGATGAGAAAAATTAAAGGCTGCTACTTTACAGCGATAGCTAGAACCGAGTGTTTTTTTGCAATAATTGAATAAGTCTTGTGTAAACGTTGCTATTCCGCATTCACGAGGTGGATATGTACTTAAAAAGACAATTGTAGGTTTACTTCCTAACACTTACCCTTATTATACTCTTTATCGCATTTCATAATATGGGATTTATTGTTTTAACTTTTTTATCAAATACAATATAAAAAGGACAATAATAACAAAGAAGATGCTATTTAAAAAAATATTGTTGCCGACATATTGATTAACATATCCTCCGGCATTTTGAATCAATTTACTAAAGCCTGCTCCTTTTGCCATAGATAATTTTCCTTGCGCATTAAAAATAAGTGTAAAGATTCCCGTTGTTAAAAATATCGTAAAAGCTAAGATGTTACTTGCCGATGGGATCTTCGAAGAAGCGCTTGAATTCTGGCTTTGAGTTCCATGAGTTCAAAGGGTTTAGTTAAATAATCATCAGCCCCGCTATTTAGTCCGGTTACTTTGTCCGACAGTCTAATTCTAGCTGTCAGCATAAGAATTGGTATATCAATATTTTTCTTGCGTAATTTCTGACAAACTATAAAGCCATCCATTTTCGGAAGCATACCATCAAGAATTATCAAATCTTAGCTCTCCGATTCTGCAAGATATAATCCGTTTTCTCCGTCAAACGCTTGATCGACTGCATAATTTTCTTCAATAAGTCCCTTTTTTATAACTTCGGATAATCGCTTTTCGTCCTCAATTAAAAGTATTCTCATGGTAGGCATCCCTCCTTGCTAACTGAGCAACAACTCAGGATGCCCCCGTCTAAACCGGACAAGCCCAATTGAGGCATCCGGCTTTCCGATACACAACACTTACACTGATTTGCATCAGTGTTACTAAAAGTCATTTTGTAACTGTGTTTCTCCATCGTTAAAATATGGC
>DATKGO010000074.1:0-3969 GCA_035510695.1 Patescibacteria group bacterium
CGTCAGCAAGTATTGCCGTAAAGGTGAATCTATCTATATTCAAGGTCGCCTGCATACCCGGGATTATACCGATAAAGATGGCAACAAAAAGCACATTACGGAGATACTCGCTGAATCAGTTATTTTTCTTTCAGCAAAAAAAGTAAGTGAGAAAGCTCCCGAAATGGAGCAAGTGCACACTGGCGGAGATGCACCGCCACCGCCACGAATCGAAGACGATTTACCATTTTAAAAACCATGCCGGCCTTGTGCCGGCTTTTTTATGCGCTTGACTTTTCCTTTTCCATTGTGTACATTTGTAACCAAACTCAATTTTAACTAACAACAAAAAACACATGAAAAAAATTATTGCTTGCTTCATGATTATGCTTGGCGCATTTCTCGAAGCCGTTGCCATCGAAACTGGCGCAGTAAAATGTTTTGCTAAAATTAAATTTGGACAGATCATATCCGAAGCCCGCGGTAAAATTGCCGGCATGGTTTTTAGCCGCAACCGTGGCGGATCATTCATCCGTCAGAAAGTTACCCCACTCAATCCAAGAACAGATCTGCAGAAAGCTATCAGGGCAAGTTTAAAAACAGCCGCAAAAAATTGGGCTGGTCTTGGAGATGATGTGCAAGCCGGATATGATGCAATGAAAGAGCAAGGCGCACGTCACAACAGCATAGCTGAAAGATATGTACCTAGTGGATTCAATTTATACATTGCACTTTGCAGGGTTGCTCAAACTATCGGGGTTGCAGCTCCTACAGCATACCCGGGGAACACAGAGCCAGGTGAAATTCTTACCCAATCTTGGGTAGCTGTTCGCCCAGGCAACACCCTTACGCTTACCTTTACTCCTCCTATTCCTGCAGCTGATGCATGGATAATTTACGCAACCAAGCCGTTGAGCTATGGTCGCAAAGACTCCCGTAGCGATTACAGGGTTATCGCTGTACTCACATCTACCAACGTAAGCCCATACAGTGCCGAAGATGATTACACCGCAGTATTCGGAGTTTTCCCCAGCGCAACACAACAGATTTTTATACAGATAGTGCCTGTAAATAAAACCTCGTTGAAAATGCAGAAATTTAAAGCCGGCGCAGAACTTGCAAAAGCTGTTAAATAGTTTTACCAACCTCATTAAAAAGCGGCTTTATACAGGGCCGCTTTTTCTTTTTCCGCTATATACGTAGTTTATATGGGGAAAAAAAATAAAAACAAAAACCAAAAAAAAAAAAAAAAACTTGAAACAGTTTTCATAATTTCAACTTTATTCAATTGTTATTTATTCTTTTTACCTTTGTTATGCAGTTTTGATTCTGTAGTAATACTTTAGTCGTTCAGTCGTTATACAGTCGTAAATCAAAAAACTATGGAACAATTTATTAAAGTAAACACCTTAAAAGACTTTGTAACTAAAGACTTTCGTCGGTGCGAATGGTTTTATCCTGATTTTTCTTGGCTTTACAGGATAGGTCATGCAGATTACATGGTAAACACTAAACTTATTCAGGCTGCTCAACTAGTCCGGGAGTTTATCAAAGTACCCTGTTTTATTTCCTCTGTTTACCGACCCCTGGACTTGTACGGTTTTTATCGTTTCTGTAAAGCTTTTGATTTGCATTGTGGCTCAAATTTCGCAGCACTATCAATACTTAAAAACGAACTTAAAAACCACAACAATAACCCTGAATTATTTAAAGAGCTAAGAAAGTCAGGCATTACAGGTTTTGGTATCGAATCCAATCATTTACATTTCGATATACGTGATTACTGTTTCAACTGTTCAGATCCTTTCGGTAACTATCAATTTTTTGAAATTTCGTAAACTATGGCACGCGCTAAACTTGGAGCTCTATTAAATGATCTGGCTGGTTCTGTTGGCTCAGCCACATTTCAAAATTCAAATGCCGGTTTAATTCTACGTAACAAACCATTATTTGCAGGCAACTACTCACAACGCAGAACAATGCGCAGGCTACATAATTATTCAATAAATCAAGCTTGGAATAATTTATCATCCACAGATCAGGCGCAATGGCAATCTTTTGCAAACTTTATAAATATCAAACAACGACATTCAATTTATTTAAACATTACCGGCAGAGCTTTATTCTATCAAATTAATTTTTATCGTTTGATCTATGGCATAAGTTTACTACAATTGCCTTTGTTCAGTAACAACAGACAAACAGACTTACATATAACTTTATCAATTCACAGCGGACAAATAAGAGTAAATATGGGTAGAGTGCCAACAGTTACAGATGAATTTCTGATCTTGTACATTACAAACAAAATATCAAAAAGCATAAATAATTTTACAAATAAATTAAAAATAATTCCCTGCATAACTACTGGCACAAGCTATTTAACAATAACAACAGATTATATAAATATTTATGGCTCAATTCCTCAAACTGGAGAAACTGTAGGTTACCAATGGAGTATAGCAAATTTGCATAATGGATTAATAACACCTTTTCAACAGGGTAAACAAACATTTTAAATTCATGGCACGTGCAACATACGGCAGTATTATTACAACTCTCAAAGGTTCTATAGGTGGATTGACCTTTCAAAAAAACCTATCCGGAAACATTGTAAGGCTCAGACCATGGAGAAAAAAATATAATACACCCAGGCAAATGACACGTCACCAAATATTTCTAAAAAGATTGCACGAATGGCATTTATTATCCCTGGGAAACCAGCAATTATGGAACGCTTTTGCAGCTCTGCATACTTTTACAGATCCTTTCGGGAATCTTGAAACATTAACAGGTTTAAACTGGTATTGCTCAATAAATACTAATCTTGAAATGATAAGCGAGAGCATTACACCAACCCCGCCAGCATGGAACCAACCAACACCATCGCCAACAATTTTACTTATACTTTCTCCTACAGATATTACATTACATTGCCCTTATCCAAGCCCAAGCGCCTACAATTCAATAATTATAAGCTTAACACAACCCATTAGCAACACATCTTATAAAATAAATGGCAAATTCAGACAAATAAAGATATTGAATAGTGGACCATGGACAGATCAAGTTTTAACAACAGAATGGAATAATTACTTTAATCTTAATTACGCAACCCTTGCAGCTAGCGGAAATTTTAAACTAGCTTGCGAAGTGTTTTGCATATCAAATACAAGTGGTTTGGCAAGCCCTGTAAATAGAGACATACAACAAATAACACCTATAACTGATGGTATAGGTTACTGGATAATAGAAACAGATTTCATAGTACAATAAATAAAAAACAAAAATGAAAAAAGACAGAAGTACATTAAAAGGTTACTTTAACACAGGCGACAAACCCACACAAAGCCAATTTGAAGACCTAATAGACTCTTTCCCAAACTTAGAAGAAAAAGAATATGGAGTTATGCAAAAAATTACAATTGATTTTACTGATTTTGCAAGTATATCAAACCCAGAGGGATTTTTAAATTTTATTGCATTAGCCGCAAACGAACATTTTTCTGATGCATATATAAGTCCAAGTACATTATTTGCCAGCCCATCTAACAGCTCTTTACAAATTTCAATATATGATGATTTAAACTCATGTGATTTATCAAGTTATTCAAATATCGATACAAACTCAGGTACAACAGATCAGTTAAGCACACTAAATGTTACAAGTACAAATATGAAAACATTTTCACAACCCAGAAATACAAAAATACATCTGTTAAGTGATACCGATAATTTACAAAATTTTACAGCTGGATCAGTCGACATATTTTATTCTATCACACTATTCCCATAAAAAATGATTACAGTATACATAGTAAAATGTGTAGACGGTAAATATTACACAGGTCAAACAAATAATCTAGAAAGAAGACTAAAAGAACACAATTCCGGTAACGGTGGCTGGACATCTTACCATTACCCAGTAACATTAGTTCACTCCTTTCAGGTAGATTGCAGGATCAGGGCTCGATTATATGAAGTGCAAAT
>DATKGO010000075.1:0-11544 GCA_035510695.1 Patescibacteria group bacterium
CCGGTGATCAGGGAATTTTTTCATAGCTGATCTAAGCGAAGAAATCATCGAATCAAAGGTGTAATCTACTGGCTGGTTACCCATAGGAACTAAAGCGTAGTACCAATTCCTATCGGTTGTCAAATTAACAAAGTGGAGAAAATGTAGTTTTTGTGATTAATTCTTCTTGTTGTAGCCGTGCTAATCTTCATATTGAGAATTGGTGCTATTTCACTTTCTCAAGTGCGACTTCTGCTGCTTTTTCTTCACCTTCTTGTTTGGATTTACCTATCCCTTCGCCTTTTAATTCATCGTTGACATATACCCCAATTGTGAAAATTTTGGCATGCGGTGGTCCTTCCTCATGCATAACTTTATAAACCGGTGAATTGTATCTTTGTGCCTGGACATATTCCTGGAGCATACTTTTGGGATCTTTAAAAGCTTTTTTCTGTACATAATCTTCAATTTGTGGGAGTAACTGTTCGGCTACAAAGGCGCGTGCGGCTTCAATCCCCTGATCCAGATATAAGCCCCCGAGGTAAGATTCAAAGCAATTTGCCAGCAATGATTCATTTTCTCTTCCTTTTGATTCTTCCTCGCCGCGGGAAAGCTTAAGTAGTTTGCCAAATTCAAGCTTTTTGGATTGAGCTGCCAAGCTTTTGGTATTGACGATAAGTGAACGAAGATTGGTGAGAATACCTTCATCAAACTGCGGATAGGTTTTATACAAATAATCGGATACGACAAAAGAAAGGATACTGTCCCCTAAAAATTCCATGCGTTCGTTTGACTCAATTTTTTCTTTTGCCTCGTTCAAATATGAACGGTGGGTAAAAGCTTGATCAAAAAGTACTTGGTTATGATACTTTGGAAAATTCTTCATGTTTTATAATATTAGCCAGAGCTCCGTTAATAAAACTCGGGCTTGTCGATCCGCCAAATTCTTTTGCCAATTCTATTGCCTCATCTATAATAACATTTGTCGGTTCCTTTTTCATCACGGTTAACTCATAAACAGCCAAACGCAGGATTGCCAAATCGACTTTATTAATTTTTTCGATGGGAAATTCTTTAGCAGCCGCGTGAATTTGACTGTCCAATTTGGCTATATGTTGAAGGATTTTTTGGGCATCCGCTTTTACCGGTTGTTTATGAAATTCTACTTTAAATAATTCTTGTATTAGTTCCTGCCGTTTTATGTGGCGTGGATCATTTGCTGTTCTCATGAGAGCGTAGTTGTAGTTGTTTTTTTGGCTGCTATGACTTCTTTGCCATTATAAAATCCGCACTGTGGACAGATGATATGCGAAACATGGCGGAACTTACAATTGGGGCAAACAATGGATTGTCCGAGCTGCAATTTAATACTGGCTCGGCGTTTACCTTTGCGTTCTTTTGAATGGCGGCGTTTTGGTTCGTGTGACATAACCCGTATATTTTACTGCATTTCAGGGTTTTTCGCAACGGTTGAATGGTTGGGTGGTCATAAAACGCAAAAGCGCCGGAGAGAATTACCTCGTCCGGCGCTTAAGCACAGTTAACAATATAGTTACAAACAGACATCACGCCTATTTAGGCGTTGAAAGGACAAGCAAACGTGTCGGCGGCGGGATTTTGTACCCTACCGCGCTGGGCATCGCCCAGACGGTTCCGCTGGGTTTGAGCCAGAATCGGTCATAAGCCGTGTGTCCCTGCGTTACCGCTAAGGGGCTGGCATGGCTGAAATTGACGGTAGCACCTACAACCCACTTCATGGTGTTGGAGTCCCTCACCGAGAGCGAGACCCAACAGCCTTTAGTGCAATTGGTGAGCTTTTTGGGGCTCATCAGTAGAATGAGGTTGCCGTGCGGCCGTACTATCGGCGCCGGCGGCGCTAACGTAGGCACCGGAGTGCTCGTCGGTACCGGCGTCGAAGTTGCCGTTGCTGCGGCGACGTCGTTTCCAGCCGGCGCGCTGATTGGCTGCGTTGTGCTCGTCGGTACCGGTGTGCTGGTCGACGCATAATAGATGACCGATCGCTGTTGCGTCGAGGACACTCCCTGCGTCGTCGCCGTGGGTACCGGCGTACTGGTGGTCGGCGGCACAGGTGTGTCGGTCGGTGATACTGGTAACCATGCAGTCATTATCCAGCCGATGGAGCCACAGGACACACCACCCATATAGCTGCTGCCCGTGTAAAACGACAGTTGGCCATTTTGGGTGAAAGTTGGGCTTATGGTTTGTCCCGGCTGGACTGACGTAGATGTCGCTCCATAGTCACTTGTCACAAAGAACGACTGAGACGAGTCGGTGTTCGTCACCGAAGCTGTGACTTGTTGACCTGTATAGGTCAACTCGAGATCCGGCGGCGCGATTGGACAGGCACTTTCGTCCCAGATGGCGGATACATTGCCGGGGTTTATCATGACCCCGACAAGCTCGGCCTGGTAAGGCCAGCTCCAGAGTTGGGTTCCAGTGACTGTTCCTAGCAGATCATTGTGTGTTCCATCCGGTTGTTCCGTGTCGATCCTTAGCGATGAAGATTGGGCGACTGATACGCTCAGATTCGTGGTTTGTCCCCACGATATGTGTGTATCGAAGATCGCGCTGGTCGTCACCGGCGTATTGGTTGGCGGCACGGGCGTGTCGGTTGCCGTCGGTGTGTTCGTCGGCGGCATGGGCGTTTGTTGCAGGAACGGGAACGTCCAGCTAACATACCCGCACGTTGGCGGCCATGTCGGCGTCGACGACACCCACAAAAACTGTTGCGTGTTCGCGGAAGAGTTCACCGTAAACCCATTGAGCGGTTGGACCGGGGTGAAATTTGCCCCACTCCCGGTATCGCTCGTGACGTATATCACCTGCGGTGATTGCGATTTATTTATCGCACTGGCCGTGACCACGTTCCCATCCAGCTCGATCGTGAAACTCGCTAAGGGGCAGGTAGGTTGATAGCTCGCGCTTGTCATCCAGTCGCCCCCTCCTACCTGGAAGCCTTCAGGCGTGGGGTTATTGTAACTCCAATCCTGCTCTACCCCACCAGTTAACGTGGGATTGGAGATCACGGAGGATCCTGTCCCTCCGTAATTCACCACTGTCTCGACAGTGGCGGACGGCTGCATAGACAGCACTAAGGCGGCGCCATCCGGCGCCCACCCGGCACCAAAAAAGAAGTATGTCGGGTTGATGTCCGCCGAATGCTCGGCAGATACGACGCTGTGAGCAGCTAGTCCTCCAAATAGAAGGGCTAGAGCTGCTAGGATCCTCAGAATCATGCTTCTCACGGTTATCTCCTCGCGTACTTAGTTCGTCCGGTTGCGAACGAAAAAATCCTGCGCTTGTTGTTTTTCCTTTCACTCTTGCGCAAGAAAAGACCGGAATTTAAGCCACAAACAACTGTTTTCAGCCTAAATTCCGATCTCTTCAGCAAGAGTAGTCTTTTTGTAGATTGTCAATGTGCGAAAAAGTAAATACATAAGTTGTCAGTCAGAAAGCAATATTTGTGCTGAAGACAGCCTATATGCTTCTATATATAGCAGAGCCTAGTCTAAATGTCAAATATTATAGGATTAAACTTTGTAAGAAAAAAGTAAATATATCAAATTAGATTAAAATGAGCTTAAAAGGATGGGTAAAATGTGCCTAAATTGCTCAGCTTGACTTCCAACAATTGGGTTTTATATCCTTAATTCAGTAAGAGAAAAGTAAGAAGTTCGATAGAAACCTATGAAACAAATTTTAATGCAAACATCATTTCTTCCACAGGCTTTTAGCTTTCAGCATTTCTCATTGTTGTTGTATCCTTCGGTTTATGAAATTAGAATGACTATGAAGATGCTAAGTCCTGTTTTTAATACCTGTGAAATTCCGGGTACTTATTCAATTTTGAGACAAAATCTTCCTTCGATTTTTACTTCAAAATGTTTTAATGACAATCAGTATAGTTTCAAAAAAGAAGTAAAGAATACGGAAATCGGCCATCTCTTCGAACATATTCTACTGGAATATTTATGTATTGAAAAAATTAAAATGGGTTATGAAGATGCGGTCTTTAACGGCGTGACCAATTGGAATTGGATTGAAGATCCGAAGGGGACATTTCACATTACGGTTGATGCCGGCTGGCAGGAAAAAGAGCTTTTTATGGCAGCTTTCGAAAAAAGTATAACTCTGCTCAATATGATTTTGAATTCGTTGATTTGAAAAATTTTGTTGTCATCCCGACCGAACGAAGTGAGTGGAGGGATCTCGCAACTTGTTTGCGAATTATCTGAAACGAGCTCAGAGATTCCTCGACTGCGCCAAGTCAGACTTGGCTCTGCTCGGAATGACATTTTTCTCCTCTCAAGCAACAAATTTGATAGAATAGAGATGAATGCAGAAGATCTTACTTCTTGATTTTGACAATACTTTATTTGATACGAGATCATTTATTAATGAGATTATAAAGCAGTTATTTAATTCATTACGAATTCCACAAGAATTAATAAATAAAGTTAAAGATGAATATGTTAAGAGATTGGAAAAATCGACTGATTTTGACCCGGAAGTTTTTTTACATTTATTAAGTAAAGAAAATAATATATCTTTTCAATTATTAAAAAAAGTTTTTTATGAAAGCAATAAATGTTATGTAGACGCGGTTTATAAAGACGTTTTTCCATTTTTGAATAGTTTAGAAAGCGATATTATTTTAGGAATTTATTCGGAAGGCGTAATTCCGTGGCAACAACTGAAATTACGAAACTGCGGTTTAGTGGATTTTTTTAATCCCAAATATATTTTTATTGCCAGACGAAAAACAGCCCCGAATTTTTTAGAAAAATTACCCGAGGGATGTACGGTTGTGGACGATAAAATTGAGGTAATTGCGGCATTGGGAAAAGTTGGCAATATTACGCCGGTGTGGATGAATAGAAAAACAAGGGAAAATTTTGAAGGTATAAGAACAATACATACGTTGGAAGAAATTTTTAATTCTTAATTTCTAATTTTAAATTGCGCGTCAGTCTTGGGAGATTTTTTTCTTCTCACTTTCTTCCAGGAAATTTTGCAGTTTCGGAAATTGACTTAAATTAGGATAAGTGGCTCTGGCGGCATTTCTGGCTTTTTCAATCAGTTCTACATCTGAAAAGGAAGCAATTTTTAGCATCCGGTAGCCGCTTTGCTGCGTACCATAAATATTCCCAGATCCGCGCAGTTTCAAATCCAGTTCTGCCAATTTAGCTCCCTCATGCATGGTTTCCATAGCTTTAAGCCGCTCAATTGTTTGCAGATTTTGTGACTCTGTAAATAGCAGACAATATGATTGCTTATCTCCCCTGCCGACTCTGCCCCGAAGTTGATGTAATTGACTTAAACCGAAACGTTCACTTGCTTCAATCACAATTATTGTGGCGTTGGGAATATCAATTCCCACTTCAACCACAGGCGTTGCCACCAAAATATCAAATTCACGGTTATGAAATTGCTGCAAAACCATATCTTTTTCTTTAGATTTCATTTTGCCATGAATTAGTCCAAGCCTTAAATCCGGGAAAACGTCTTTTTTTAATCTTTCAAATTCCACACTCGCGGCTTTCACGGTTTGCATGTTTTCCGACTCTTCGATAAAAGGACAAATAATAAAAACCTGTGAGTCTGTTTCGATAATTTGCTGCTTGATCCAAATGTAAGCGTTGTCTCTTTTAATCGGTGGGACGAGCCAGGTTTTTATTGGTAATCTGCCGATAGGCATTTCATCCAGATAGCTGACATCCAAATCTCCGTAGACGGTTAAGGCCATAGTGCGCGGAATCGGAGTCGCTGTCATGGTTAAGACATGCGGATTGTTACCCTTTTCCCGCATCAAGGCGCGTTGCTCTACGCCGAAGCGCTGCTGTTCATCAATCACGACTAGCCCGGCATTGGGAAAATCGGCTTTTTTGTAAAGAAGTGCATGAGTACCGATCAAAATGTTCGCAGAGCTATGATTCAAATCTTTGCTTTTTGCTCCTTGCTCCTTGCTACTTCCAGTAATCAGTTCAATCGTCAGTCCTAGCGGTTCTAAGAGCCTTTGGATGCCCTTGTAATGCTGCTCCGCCAATATCCCAGTGGGCGCCATAAGAACAGCCTTTTTACCGTTGAGGACAGCCAGATACATGGCAACGGCGGCCACGATGGTTTTTCCGCTGCCCACATCTCCTTGCAGCAGTCGGTTCATCGGTTTTTCCTGCTGTAAATCCATTAAAATTGTCTCGATCGCCCGGCTTTGGGCGTTGGTTAATTTAAAAGGCAAAGAGTTAATTAATTTTTCCAGTTTCGCTTTATATTTCTCGACTACCAAAGCTTGGGTTAAGGAAATTTGCCGCCATAAGTGTCGACGGTGCATTGACTGCATCTGCAGTAAAAATAATTCGTCAAAAGCCAGGCGTTCTTTTGCTTTGGCAATTTGTTCATAATTTTCAGGAAAGTGAATTTGCTGCAGGGCAGATTTTAAGTCAGGAAAATGATATTGTTCTTTGATGTGTTGAGGAAGAGGATCAAAGATGTAATCCTGAATTTTTGTGTTGTCATTCCGGGCTTGACCCGGAATCCAGTCTTTGTTTTTCTGGATTCCTGCTTTCGCAGGAATGACGGAGGAGGTCGAAATGACAGGGACTTGTATTTCAGTTAAAAGTTTATACACTTGTCTGCGCAGCCATTTGGAAGAAACTCCTCGGGTTTCGTGATAAATCGGAACCAAATTTGCCGTATGGATAGTTTGATTTTTCTGATTGTCGTTAATTATTTCATAATCCGGAGACTGCATAGTGCGTTTATTACCGAATTGTTCGATTTTTCCCGCAAGTGAAATCGTATCATTGGTTTTAATTTGATTGACTAAATATGGTTGATTAAACCAGGTTATATCGACGGTTCCGCTGCCGTCGGTTACCACTGCTTTCTGGATGGCTTTGCGAAAACGAGTATAAGTATTCTGCATGCTTAAAACAGTTCCCTTGATTGAAACTGTTTCTCCGTCTGTGGCCTGCGCAATTGAAACAACTTTGGAGAAATCATCATAACGAGCCGGAATATGGTAGAGAAAATCGGCAAAGGTAAATATGCCGAGTTTTTCCAAACGAGTTTTGTACATTTTAAATATTCTGTCGCCTGATGAAATTGGAGAATGTAAATTCATAAGTGATATAATAGCTCTGGCGTGGGCTCGGCAGGTTGCTAGGTTGGATTGATACCCCATACCTACCGGGTTCAATTCCCGGCGGATCCACGCTCATATTTATAATTGACAAATGTTTGTTTGTATGATAAAGTAACATCAAGGGTATCAATCCGACCAATTAGCAATCTTGTATGGTTTACCAAGCCACTCGTAAGGGTGGTTTTTTGGTGCTGGTAAGATGACTTCATTTTGATAGCAGAGTTAGGTATGGAAGAAATGACATGACGATTAAGCCAAGTGAAGCAATGGCCGTAATAATTATCCAAATTGTTCGATGTTTGCGAATGTTTTCCATAAAATTATTTTATCACAATTTTTCTAAATTTGAATTTCCCAACTTGTAGAAATATTTCATTTCCACTTGAATATTCACGTAATGTACCAAAATCCTGTACAGCTTTGGTATTTATTTTTACTCCCTTTTGTTGAATGAGCCGCTTGGCTTCAGAAATACTTTGAGCCAAATGTAATTGTACTAGGACTTCGGTAATTGATAAGGCTGCAAATGCTTCAGGATAGACAACTTCTTCAATTTCATCAGGTACTTCTTTTTGTTGCACTCTTTTTTCAAAAGCATTTTGAGCTTCTTGGGCTTTTTGTTCAGAATATAATTCAGTCACAATTGTATTTGCCAGATTTTTTTTCACTGACATTGGATGTTCTCCGTTTGTCAATTTGGTTTCAATTGATTTAATTTCTTCCAGCGAAATTTCGGTAGCCAAAGTGTAATATTGAATAATTAATTCATCATTAATTGCCATGACTTTCGCATACATATCTTCAGGTGTATCGTCCAGCCAAATCGCGTTGCCCCAGGATTTACTCATCTTTCGTCCATCGGTTCCCACCAGATAATCAGTTGACATCACGAATGATTCTTTGCCTCTCCAGTTTTTTTGTAAAGTTCTTCCCGCTTGCATATTGAATGTCTGGTCAGCCCCGCCGATTTGTAAATCCGTGTCCATGTGATAGCTGTCATAGCCTTGCATGACGGGATAAATTTCTTCCAATAAAGTTATATGCTGATTATTGTTTAATCTTTTTTTAATTAGTTCTCTGCTGACGAAATCATTCAAGGAAAATTGTCGGCAAAGTTTAACAGTTGTTACAAAATCCAACTTGCTTAGCCATTCACTGTTGTATACAATTTCAATCTGAGAAAAGTCCAGCACCTTTTCCGCCTGTTTTTTGTAAGTTTGGAAGTTTTCTTCAATTTGTTCTTTGGTCAGCTGCGGCCGCTCGGTATCTTTATCAGAAGTGTCCCCTATTAATGCCGTAAAGTCTCCGATGAGAAACTTGACGTGATGACCAAGTTTGGCAAAAGTTTGTAGTTTTCTTAGTGGAACAGCATGTCCCAGATGAATATGCGTAGCAGTCGGATCAATGCCCAGATAAATATTTAATTTTTCGCCTGTTGTTAGTTTTTTGGCCAAAGAATCTTTATCGGAAATGATATTGACGACTCCGCGGGTTAGTAATTCTGTAATTTTATCCATATCTTTGATGAGTATAGAATATAGTTATAAAGTTATCAAGTTCGTAAAGTTATATATCGTAAAGTTATAAAGTTTTAATAAATCCTGATAAAAGTCTTGATATTTCGAGTGACAACTCATTTGTTTTGTCATACTCTTCTTGAGTAAGATAATGTAATTCAACAGCTAAAGCTAAATAAAGCATGGAACGTAACTCTCCGCATGAACCCTTTGCAATAAACAGAAAGTTTTTCAGTTCTTTATTAGAGTATCGTTCAAACCCTTCAGCAATATTATTCATTATTGATACTGCAGCTCTCAGTAACTGATCTTTAAAACTATAATCTTTATTTGTACGAAATAACGTATATAGTAAAAGAATTAAATCTTTTGATTTTTGCCAGGCAATAATATCTTCAAATTTTTGTATTTTCACAATTTATACTTTATAACATTATAAACATTATAACTTTATAAACTCGTTCACGGAGCGACTTCGGTGTAGTGATAGTTGTTTATTCCGAATAAACTGGGAAAGTTGAGAAGAAAATCCGGACGCTGTGTAAAGGCTACTGCGGGTGCTAATGCATTGGAAGAACATAGATTTCTTTGCTGGCTGAATACTCCGCCTTTATGAGCGGCATTGACGACAATAGAGCCCGCGATTCCCAACTGATAATCAGGGCTGCTTGAACAATTTGTGAAGCCGGAAAAATTGGCAGTGGGAGCGGGACTTGCTGCCGAAGATTGCCCGCCGACTATAAAATCGGCATCCGTACTATAAAAACCTTGTAATTCATAGGTAGAATTGAGAGTCACAGGTACCGATGTTGGAGTCGGACTAGGAGTAGGAGCAGAAGCATAAGTAATAATTACTTGCCCATTTCCGGATTGATATCCTGCAGTGTTTGTTTGATTGGTTCCACCGTTATAAGATCCGCCTCCGCCGCCGCCACCCCAATATGTTCCGCCGCCGCCACCTGAATATCCACCACCACCCCCTCCGCCTGTGTAGTAATAATACTCACCAGCTCCGCCGCCGCCATATCCACCAGAACCAGCACTACTACCAGCACTATTACTTGTACCACCTGCGCCACCGTTTACAAAAGATTTTCCCCCGTAATTTGTTCCGCCCGTTCCAGAACAAGTGGAACCGTCACCATTCAAGCCTCCACCACCTGCACCTTCTGAAGCACCGGGGTATTGAGGAGAACATCCGCCTCCATTTCCGCTTGTACCACCTGCGCCACCTGTAGTACTGCCATACCCATAAATACCGGGATTTCCTGAAGTACCGGTAGCCCCCGGCATATACGTGGTGGCACCCCATGAAGATGAAGAGTTATATCCTCCGCCTCCACCGCCGGCAATTATATATGGACTATTGCTTGAGTTAGTTACAAAAGTTCCTCCTCCTCCGCCGCCTTGATGAGTACCTGAAACTCCTTGTTGTCCGACTAAAATCTTAAGTTGGGTTCCTCCTGTTAGGGAAAAATCGCCTTTAATTCTGGCGCCATAACCTCCAGCGCCACTACCGCTTCCTCCTTGAGCTCCGTAAGCATCAATGGTATAGGTTCCGGTTGATGGAACCGTCCAGGTTTGGATTGATCCTGATTGACCGGTGTTACTTGCGGTAAAAGTCTGTGTACTTGACCCACCTGTAGCGAGTGTCACGTCTACCAAGCCATACACGGGCCATCCTGTGCCACATGTGGGGAAAGCGTTTGATCCCGCTACGTAACAGCTGCTGTCGAGTGTTATCCCTGTGGTTGTATAGGGAAATGATATTGAACCATAATAGTTTGCTCCCCAAGCAGTAACTCTATAATAAGTACCGGCTGTTACAGCAACTGGAGTAATATTCCCCGATACCCAACCGCTGGTACAATTAATTGATGTGGATGCCAGGGAAGTCCCTGCTTCGCTCCAAAGCGTAACGGTTGAAGTAGTTCCCGAATAACACCATAGTTGAGTAATTGTTCCTGAAGAAGTTGGAGTAAATCGATAGCCCATCGTATAAGTAGTTCCCCATCCGCCATTAGTTTGGGAAGTTAATACGTCACGAAGATATGCATGCGCGAGATTAATTTTCCCCACTGATACGAATAATAAAAGTAGGAAGATTAAAGATAATACTGTTTTTTGTAGATAATCTATTATTTTATTTTTTCCCATTATTTTTATATTAACATATCATTGGGAGAGACTAAAGTATAACGACGTTCCCCAAGGTGGGAGAATCTGCCCTGCCGCGTTATAATTCGCCTGTGTGCATGAGCTATTGTCGGTGCCGGCAGGTTGTGAACCGTCAGAATAGAAGGTATATGTTTGAGTATTTGAGCTACTTCCTATTGCATAACCACAGGTATTTGCCATTCCTACTTCAAGCACCAGGTAGTCACCCGCGCTGGGTGTGAAACTTGAACCGGAAGCGGTGTCAGTCTCCATGTTATTTTCATAATTTGAACTACAACTACGAGACCCTCCTACGTTGGTAAGTGAAATAATCGTTTGTTTATAAGTACCACTACTACTATAAAGATATAGAGCAGCGGCTCCGTTATACGGATAGAGATTTCCATTTTTGAAGTAACCCCCAAAGCCAATCCTCCAATTTCCTGCAGGAATAGTGCCCTGAGACGTAAGAGGTGCTGAGACAAATTGTGCAAGACCCATCTTACTGTTCGCTGGAATTGGGCCATAAGTAAGAGTATTGTACATTTGGCTGCTGCCCATATTTAGACTGAGTGCCTTGGCATTCCCCCCTGCATAACTATTTTGTGTAAGGTTCCAAGCTGAATAGAATCCCGAGGGAAGATAACTTACTTGCGGCGTAATTCCTAACCGCATGTATAAAAAGCCTCCATTGGTAGATACGGGTGCAGGCGTAGGTGTTGGGGT
>DATKGO010000076.1:0-30213 GCA_035510695.1 Patescibacteria group bacterium
TGAAGAGTTTGAAAATGATATCACACAGTTTTTTGAGAACATCAGTCAGTACGAAGATAGACTCAGGCAGTTTATTGGAACTGAAATGCACCTGGTGAAACTAACTACCTAAATACCGAAAATCAATTTAGGAAATGTATAGTCATTTCTTTCTCAACAATTATTACACGCTTATTACATGATCACTACTCAACTATAATGAATGGATGTGATAATAAAATACAATGGATCAAATAAATACTAAAGAAGAAATAAAAACAACTACAAATCAAGTTGAACCTCAGGCTAAAGGAGAAGCTCCACAGAAAGTGTATGAAAAAAAGAAGACAATTTTCAGATTTAATCAAATTATCTGGTATATCTTAAGTCTGGTTGAAATATTACTCGTATTCAGAGTGATACTCAAGGCATTAGGCGCAAATCCATTTAGCGGATTTACCAGTTTAGTTTATTCCATGTCTGATCCATTAGCGCTTCCTTTCCAGGGAATTTTGAGAACAAATGTAACTGCAGGTTCTGTCTTCGAATGGTCCACTATAATTGCTGGAATTGTCTATCTCTGTGTGGCTTGGGGACTCGTTTATCTATTGGATATTATCTACCCGATTACGCCAAAAGACGTTGAAACACGATAAAATATGTTAATTGCAATCGTTATTATTCTTGTCATTCTCTGGCTTTTGGGATATGCTCCGTTATCGGGAATTTCTATCCCAAATATTAATCTTTTTACCATCAATAATCATATTGTTACTTTATGGGAACTTCTTATACTTTTAGTGATTAGCTGGGCGATAGGTATTTTACCTCGTCCGCTGCAAATTGTGGCATCTGTTCTACTTCTCTTATGGATTCTTTCAGTATTGGGAATTCTGGCTATCGCAGGTCTTCCCAATATCATAGTTCTTGTAATAATCATCGGCCTCATCGTATCCATTTTTCTATAAGGAAGAATTTCATGCTATACTTTTATTAGTATGCCAACTGCCCTAACCGAAGATCAGATTAAAGATCTTGAAAAGAAAGCCAACCTCATTCGCCAAATAATTATTATCATGCTTTATGAAGCAGGTTCGGGCCATCCAGCCGGGTCACTCGGGATGGCTGATATTTTTACTGCCCTTTATTTTCAGATACTAAATCACAAACCCGACAATCCTAACTGGGAAGATCGCGACAAACTGATTCTTTCCAACGGACATATTTGTCCTGTGCAATACGCTGCCCTGGCTCTTTCGGGCTACTTTCCGGTTAAAGAAATCAAAACTCTACGCAAAATTGACTCCCGATTACAAGGACATCCACACAGGACTTCACTGCCCGGAATTGAGACTACTTCAGGTCCTTTAGGTGAAGGATTATCGCAGGCTATTGGTATGGCTTTAGCTTCTAAATTGAACAATAAAAGTATTCAGGTCTATTGTCTCGGTTCCGATGGCGAATTAGAAGAAGGAAACACTTGGGAAGCAGTGATGTTTGCCGGAAAAAATAAACTTGAAAATTTGATTTTAATTATTGATAGAAATAATATCCAAATTGACGGAACCACGGAAAATATTATGCCGCTAGAACCCTTGAAAGATAAATTTCAAGCTTTCAACTGGAATGTTTTGGAAATGGACGGCAACGATATGAATACTGTGATTGCAACAATTAACCAAGCCAAAGAAATGAAAAGTCCGACTGTTATTATCGCCCACACTGTTCCGGGAAAAGGCGTGAATTTCATGGAAAATAAAGTTGAATGGCACGGTAAGGCGCCAAATAAAGAAGAAACGAAAAAAGCTCTGGAAGAATTATGTTAAATCCAAACTTGAACTTAAATCAAAATTTATTCGACAAAGAAAAAATTGAATTAAAATCCGTCCGCGACGGCTTTGGCGATGGCCTGATGGAA
This sequence comes from Patescibacteria group bacterium, assembly GCA_035510695.1. Lineage (GTDB taxonomy): Bacteria > Patescibacteriota > Microgenomatia > Levybacterales > UBA12049 > DAIDHK01. The sequence continues at coordinate 1,898 of DATKGO010000076.1, forward strand.
CTGGGTAAAACCAATCCGGATGTGGTTGTCTTAACTGCCGACTTATCCGAATCAACCAGAGTTGAAAAGTTTGCGAAAGAATATCCGCAGCGTTTTTTTGAATGCGGTGTGGCCGAACAAAACATGGCCGCTATCGCCGCGGGCTTAGGCGTCAGTGGAAAAATCGCTTTTATATCCTCATACGCCGTGTTTTCACCGGGAAAAAATTGGGAAACTATCCGCACAACTACCGTTTACAATCAAGCTAATGTCAAAATCGCCGGACATCACACCGGCATCGCCACCGGCGCCGACGGTGTGACACACCAAGCCAGCGAAGATATCGCTATCACCCGCTGCTGGCCAGGAATACAAATATTTTCTCCCTGTGACGCTGTAGAAGCCCAAAAAGCCACCATTGCCTCCGTCCAAATTAATACACCGGTTTATTTACGCTTTTCAAGACAAAAATCACCAATTATTACTACCGAACAGACGCCTTTTACATCCGGACAAATTGTAGATTTCTGGCAAACGGAAAATCCGCAGGTCACCATTTTCGCCACCGGCTATTTATTATACCAAGCTTTGCTGGCAGCCAAAGAATTGGAGGAAGAAAATATCCCAACCATTGTCGCCAATGTGGCCACAATCAAACCTTTGGATGGAGAAAATATTTTAAAACTAACACAAATATCACAAGCGGTCGTAACTGTTGAAGACCACCAAATCATGGGAGGCATGGGTGGAGCAATCGCCGAATTTTTGGCACAAAATAAACCCTTACCCATGGAATTTATCGGACTACAAAATACTTTTGCGCAGTCAGGCAGTCCTGAAGATCTGATGAAAAAATATGGTTTGGATAAAGACGCAATCAAATCCGCGGTAAAAAAAGTGATTGAGAGAAAAATTAAATAATTAATTTTCTCCTTTAAATACTTGATAGTAATGCAGATAATTTTCGGCTATTTTCTTTACTGTTTCCTCACGCGAAAATGTTTTTTTATAATAACTTACAATTGCGTCCCAGAAAATTGTTCTCCCCACGGCAAAACCGATCACGCCATCAACTTTTGCACCCACGCGTAACCATTGCTCAACTTTTTCGCTATTTTCTCCCCGACCCAACACCACAATTCCCGCGTTTCTGCCATCCATTCGTGCCTGATGAACGCATTTTGCGTATGCATCTTCGGCATCCATCCCTTCCAGTTTCCAAATATCCGGCTCTACTCCGGCCGCCTGCAATTCTTTCATCAAACGTATAGTCAATTCCGGTCGCAGCTCTCCATCAAATCTGTCTATACTGTTTTCAACAGACAACAATTGCTTTTCTGTTCCTTCAACCAAAACTTCCAATAAAAATTTATATCCATTCTCATGCGCATATTTACTAACTTCCCGCATTTTCGTAATCTGCTGTTGTTTAAAATCCTCCGGATCATCAGGATTATAATGCGCCAAAATCTTCACAAATTTCGGTTTATATTTTTGAATATGCTGGGTAAATTGATCACCGTATTCAAATTCCAATTTTTTTTCTCCGCTTTTTTCAAGAGTCAATATCGTGACATAACCGTCTTTTATTCCATCTTGCAAAACCGCGTCACCGAATTCTTCGTCCACCAATAAACCGGCTTCATTTTTAGGAATTCCAAAAGAAATTGCTTGTTTAAATCCGTCATAAATCACATTTTTAAAATCCTTAATCAACTCTTTTTGCTCGGAAGATAAATCATTAAACCCAACATTAAATAAATGTTCTGCGAATGTGTTACGGTGATCAAAAGCCAGAATATACAAATTGGAATTTGGAATTTGCGCCGACATATTCTCTTCTGTCAATTTCAAACTTGCCAGCTTACTCATCATTTCTTCCGGTGTTAATAAGCCGGCTTGCGCTCCGATTTTCCCGATCACCGAAACCGCGTTTTGCGTACCCCAATCCATGGCTTCGTCAATTGAGCGATTCAAACACCAGGCAGCCAAAAAACCCGAGGTATATGCATCACCCGCACCGGTTTTTTCCACCACTTTAGCCTCAGATGCAGGATGCGAATAAAATAATCCTTCTTCATCCATAAGGTATGAACCATAACTTCCGTTGGTAATAATGACAATCTTCGGCCCCAACTGCCGGAGCTTCTTTTCTAAATCTTCAATATATTTTTCTTCATTGCTTGAATTTTCCGCTTCTTGATTAAATAATAATTGTTCCGCTTCTTCTTTATTAACGAAAAGCAAATGCGTTTTCTTCAAAACATCCAAAACTAATTCACGACCTTCATGCAACTGTAAAGACCCCGGATTAAAAGCTAATTGGATTTTTGAATTCTCAACCAATGCTAAAACGCTTTTGTATACACTTTCCCATTCACGACCAATGCTGGTAAGGAAAATCAGATTCGCATTTTTCATTTTATCAAAGCTAAATTTGTGTTGTCTGACGACATGATCGACAAAAAGCGTCCGATCTTTTTGATAACTCAAACCAACGCTTATTGAAGCTTGCGAGTGGGAGTGAACAATCAAACTTTGATCGATATTTTCCTTTGCTAAGCCGTCAAGAATAACGGAAGACAATCCTTCATCTCCTAATTCCGCAGCCAATGCGGCTTTAACTCCTAAACGCGCTAAACCGACTGCGACATTCGCGGCATTTCCACCGACCGACAAATCCGCTCTATCCACATCTACCTTTTCTCCAAACTTAACACACAATTCATGCGACTCATTCAAATGAAGTTCTTTATTCGCATCCAGAAGCGTTAAGAAGATATCAACCGTGGCATCACCGATAGTAATAACTTCAAAGGCAGACATACTACTATGGTAATTTATTCTTCAGCTATTGGCAAGTGGAGATCGAAAATTCCAAAATTCAATCTTCAAATTCCAATCAAACTTCAATGTTTAAAAACTTAAATCTTTTGGAAATTTATGACTTAATTATTCATTGGATTTTGGAACTTGAGCCTTGGACTTTAATTATACCCTATATCTCGATTTTCCATTCCCCGAATTTCCTCCTATAGGTACAATCAATCCTCTTTCATTAATCGTAAACAAACTCGAATCGGCAAAAATACTAATTGCCATTTCTCTTATTTCTTTAGCGTGAGAATACTCCACAATACCTAAAAGCACATAGACCTTTCCCGGCATCATCGGCTTGGTGACCACCGATATTATTTCACTTCTCACTCTGTCAAATATTTTAGACCCTGCTTCTCCGAACGCTAATCTGCGAATTTGCCGCATGTCATTCTTAAATTTTGCTTGAGCTGCTACTCTGGCACGCATTTGTTCAGCATGCATTTCTCTATTAACTAAAGTAATTTCCATGGTTTTTAAGCCTTCATCGGACTGGGGCAAATGCGAGGCGCGTGAGGAAACAATATCACCAACCGATTGTTCTAAGTTGCCTACTTGCAGGAAATTAAGCACGTATATTCCGGACTCATGATCTAATTCAACTAAATAATCAGCCATACGCTTTCTCCGCTCAAAGTTTGAATTGGGAAATCGCACGCTCATTTCTGCATGTCCTTTCGATCTGATATCCACCGATCCGCTCAGGCTTTCATTTGAATTAAGTTGAAAAACGATAGGAACACTAAAATTTCCACCCTTCGGGATATCCGCATCCGCAAACGGTACAAAACTTTCACCCGGTTTTACAACTATGGATGTACGCGGGGTTAATTTTTCAGCAAAATTTTCATTAATATCCTCTTTTTCAACACTCATCATTAATAACCAAAACAAATATCAGTTAAGCAATCTCACATGAAATATTAGTAGCCAAAGAGTATGAAAGAGGTAAGATAGCTATTTTAGTGGGATTTGGAAAGTGAAAGTTGATCCTTTATTTTTTTTACTCTTTACTCTAATTTTACCTTCATGTTGTTTAATTATTTCTGAAGAAATATACAAGCCTAACCCAATACCTCCACCACCATCTTCCGATACTCTAAAAAATCTTTCAAATATTTTCTCTTGTTTACTTTGGGCTATCCCGATACCGAAATCCTGCACGCTGACATAAACGTTTTTTTTATCAGACCAAATATTGACAATAATATCACCGCCATGTGGAGAATATTTTATGGCATTGGTTAATAAATTGGTGATTACTTGTCCGATTCTATCCTCGTCGGCGATAATTTCTCCTTCAAATTCACCGGTTTTTATTATTCTATGCGTTTCGGTAGTAAACTGAAAATCAACGACAATTTTTCTCACTAGTTCATCCAAATAAAAACTTTTTTTATTTAAACTTAACTTACCGGCTTCAATTTTACTCGTGTCAAACAAATCATTGATAATCATAAGAATCTTATCCGATTGCTCAGAAACTTTATTGAGAAAGTATAGAGGCTTCTTATCTTTACTCTTGCCAAGTACTTTTTCTGCCATTTGTAGATAGATTTTCATCGAGGTAAGAGGAGTTTTCAATTCATGGCTGACTATACTTATAAATTCATCTTTCCGCTTTTGACTTTGCCGCAGCTCCCTTTCCGCTCGAGAATGCGCAACGCGTAATCTGATGGTTACTATTCCATAAGCGACATCATTGGCAAGTTCTGTAAGAAAATTAATTTCTTCGTCGGAAAATGGGTCGGGTTGTCTGGAATAAATGGTAATTACACCGAAAACCTTTCCCTGTGACAAAAGAGGGAATACAATTGAAGAAGCATATCCACGCTTGAGTGCTTCTTTTCTCCAAGGTTCAAAAGTCGGATCAGTCAACATATTTTTACACATACTAACTTTACCTGTTCGTATGGCGATACCGGTTGGACCTCGCCCTCTTTCTGTATTTGCCCAGGTAATGTGTAATGTTTCAAGATAACCTTTTTCAAAACCCGAGTATGTCATGGGCTTGACACTTTTATTTGCATCATTTTGGACATATCCGATCCATACCGTCGCGTGCCCGCAGTCTATTTGGATAAGTTTACAAACTTCTTTTAGATAGCTTAATTCATTTTTTGCCCGCACAATTGCTTGATTGCTTTTACTGAGGACTCTTAAAATACGGTTAATTTTTTGCAGCTCAATTTCTTTTTTTTTGTGATTTTTAGTCAAAGATAATTCATCCACCGAAGCAGTTGGAATTTTTCTCTTCTGGTAAGTCTTCTTCCCCACCGCGTTTAGTATAAAACATTATGTCTGTTTTGTAAAAGTAAAAAACAATGTTAAAACAATGTAAGAGCATTATTTTAGAGGTAAACTATTTTGCACATTTGTAAGGTCAGTTATTTGCTGCTGTTGCATGCCGATAAAAAATCCAATGCCCGCTAGAGCTGTATATAAAATAATCGCAATGGCTAAATGAGCTAGGCTAAATGTCCTTCTTTTCAAGAAAAAATTGACATCCTTATTTTTTTTAATTTTTTTCATTATTTTATAATTGAAATACCAAATCTGGCTGCATCAATCATTTGCTGACAATATTGCCCCAAATAGAAGGCGATAATCGGAATAATTATTAAAAGTACTAACGCACAAGCAGCGGAAAACGGAGTCACAGTAGTAAGAGACTTAGGCAGCTTCATAAATAAATTATTACAACTTTATTGTCGAGCGTCAAGCCCTAACAAATATTCCAAATACTCTTTCTGCATTTGCATTTTTTTTTCTTCGCCTAAAGAATGTAATTCCGAAGCTGCCTCATGGGACGCCAATATAAATTCCCGATCTAATTTCGCAATATCCGGATTTACTAGGAGTGCCATTTGATTCATCCCCATTAATTTCAAGCCTGACAAACTCCGAATCCGGGACAGCGCCACATAGCCCATACCCGGAATAAATGACCGGCTCAAATCAATTTCCGCCGCGTCCAGACTCATCCCCTGACTTTTATGCACCGTAATTGCCCAGGCCAAACGTAAAGGCAATTGACTGATTGCGGCTTTTTCAATCTCTTCTTCTTTTACCTCCCATGCAGCTTGCATCACCACAATTTCTTTCCCGTCAAAGGTTCGGACAATCGGATGATCTTCTTTATCAAAACCAATTACTTCCCCCAAAGTCCCGTTCACATAACCTACTTCATAATTATTTTTGACAAACATAACTTGTGCGCCCATTTTTAAGACCAATTTCTCCGGCGCAAGACAACTTTTTCGCAAAATCTGCGTCAAACCCACACTCCCCCGAGACGACATGAAATATTCATGCGCTTCGCCTGTTAATTCGTTCAAATGCTTAGTATTTATCGCGTCTACGTCCGTATTATGGGTAAATAACTTCGTAGGCTTACTGTATCCTTCGATTTTCTTATCCAGACGCTCCGATAAATATTCAACCGTCATCTCGTTGACTTCACTATTGCGTATATCATTCAATACACGTAGAAATGCCCGGTCATCCTGACGATGCTGTTCATCTAAATAACAAATTTTCAACCGCATCTTTTTCCAAATTTCCGAATCGGTTACAAATTCTGGACAATTTTTGTCATTCCGGACTTGATCCGGAATCTTTTCGTAAAGATTCCCATTTTCATGGGAATGACAAGAAGATGCTGAAATAAATTCAGCATGACGTGTTTCATTCTTCTCGGGAATAACAGATGAAGAAGGAATGACGGAATTTTCTTTCTTTTCAAATTTAGTTACCGGCGGCAGTTGGAAAAAATCACCACACATTATTACCTGCATTCCGCCAAAAGGTAAATCATTCCGATGAAACGTAGAGCAAATCTGATGCACCAAATCCAATCTAAATCCATGCAGCATGGAAATTTCGTCAATAATTAAAACTTTCGTATGTAAAAAACGTTTACGCAAATACTGGCGCTTGAATAAATCAGCAATTTCTGCCGCATTCATACTGTCTTTAATTCCCATTCCCACCCAACTATGTATGGTCGTCCCACTCATATGTGTAGCGGCAATACCGGTGCTGGCAGTAATTCCAACCGGAATTTTATGTTCCTTGAGATACTCAATATATTTATTTAATAAATAAGTTTTCCCGCTTCCTGCCGGTCCTGTAAGATAAACATTGTAGCCAAGTTTCAAAATATCCAATGCCTGCTGTTGTGTCATAGTCGTGATTATGCTCCTGTGTATTCTTTATACGCTTGTTGTATTCTTTTACGAATAAAAAATATAAAAACACCAAATAGGAATGAAATAACCGCGCCAATACGAATGGCAAAACCGGTACCCAAATGCTCGGAAAGAAAACCAATTTGTAAATTACCGATAGGTGCCATTCCGAGAAACATAATAGTATAAATACTCATTACTCTGCCTCTGTATTTATCTTCAACCAACGATTGAATGGTCGTATTCAACATGGAAAATTGAGCTAATAAACCAAAACCGGCCAAAAATAAAACCGGTAAAGCATAAATCATTTGCGTCGTGAAACTGAATAAAATTACTCCAATCGCAAATAGTGTATTCCCGCCCAAGATAAAAATAAGTGAGTTTATTTTTTTAGTAAATATTGAAACTAAAACAGTCGCGCTTACAGCTCCTATCCCCGTAGCCATATATAAATATGCCAGTCCGTCAGCTCCCATATGGAACGTGTGTTCTACCATATATGGCAGCATAGTGGTATATGACCAGCTGAAAATTGAAGTTACACCTGCAAAAAGAAGCAATGTACGAATAATTGGATGCTTTACCGAATAAACTACACCTTCTTTAATCGCGAAAAACGGATTGGGATGAGTATCATGAACAATAGAAGAAACCCGCATGAAAAATAAGGCAATAATAACCGCAATATAACTGACGCCATTTATAATAAACGCTCCGCCGACACCGACAATTGCGATCAGAAAGCCGGCTATACTTGGACCGATAACGCGTGCACTGTTAAATAAACCAGAATTAAGTGATATCGCAGAAGATAAATCTTCTTTGCCCACCATTTCAACCACAAAGGCTTGTCTGGCCGGTGAATCTACGGCATTTACAGTACCCAATAAAAAAGCCAGTACGCTGATTTCCCAAATATTTATACTTTTGATGACTGCCAAAATACCCAAAATAAAAGCCAGTATCATTGCCGATGCTTGTGTAAGCACCAAAATTTTTCTTTTGGGAAACTTGTCGACAATCACCCCACCGAAAAGCGCAAATAATAACGTCGGCAAAGTTCCTATAGCCGCAACTAAACCAATAAGAAAAGCTGAATTGGTCAATTGTAATACCAACCAACCTTGTGCGACAACTTGCAACCAAGTGCCAATTAAAGAAACAAGCTGTCCGCTGAAATAAAGTTTGTAATTTCTACTGCGTAGAGCCGGAAAAACAGAAAATATCTTACTTCCCCAACCTTCGCTTTCACCTACACTTATCTCCGGACTTTCATCATAAATATATTCTTCTTCTGGAGAAAACTGCGCCATTTTTTCATTATATACCAAAAACGAGGTTGGGCAATGGCAATACCACTACCCAACCTCTCTTTTTTAAATTCTTAGTTCTAAGTTCTTAGTCCTTAGTTTATTACTGCGCTGGCGCAGAAGAATTTTGACTTCCAGGTTGTCCACCGGTTGGTCCACCTCTAAATGTCGGATTCAATTGAATCGTCTGAGCAGTAATAGATCCATCGGAATTGGTTGTTCCGATAGCCGCTACTCGCTCGCCTGTCTTCAAATCTGACGTCGAACCGGTAGTCATTTTATTGATTGTCGTACTACTGGATAAATTTACAATTTTACTACTACCGTCACTTAATTTGAGAGTAATACTGTCGGAGTCTTGGGCAACGATGTCCCCCACAGTAGCTCCTCCTCCGTTTCTAGTCAAACCGGCTCCTCCTTGACCACCGCCAAAACGGCCTTGGCCGCCTGTTCCGCCTTGTCCATACTGACCGGCAAAACGGGAAGTTGATCCGGCTTGCATTTGTTGATATTTCATACCACCAAAAAAGGCTGCTGCTGCCACAATAACTACAACAACAATGGTGATAATCATGCTATTTTTCATAATGTTTATTCACCTCCTCTCATTTCTTTAAATATAAATTTATTATTTTTTTTAATTGCGAGCGAAGGAACAAATTTTTTCTTAGCATGAAAGGCGAAGCCATATACGAAATTGGCGCAGTCCGTTGCTAGAAAAAATTTCGTTCCGAGCGAGCAATCCAACGCCCTATTTCAAATATTTATTAAAAAAATCTAAACTTCTTTGCATTGCCAAATCAAACGACTGCGAAATATTATGATCCGCCCCAGGATAAGTATACAACTCTACATTCTTCCCCTTATTTTTCAACTTCTCTGCCAACGAAACAGACCAAAACACAGGCACTTCTTCATCTAATTTTCCCTGATCTAACTGAATAGGAGCTGAAATATTTGACAAAAAATACGTCGGATCCACCGAATTCCAAAATGCCGGATCGGATTGCGGCGTCCCGTATTGTTTTACCAAATCTGATCTGTACCTATTACGCAAGGCTAATTCATACGCCGAAGGATGATAAGACGGATCATGCCAATTAAATAAATCCGTGTATGAACCGACCACTCCTCCCCAAATTACCGCTACTTTAATATCTTTCGGATCGACAACCAAACCCCGCAAAGTTATATTTCCGCCCATTGAATGTCCCCAAATTCCGATTTTATTTGGATTTACGTCAGGATATTTTTTCAAAGAAGATAAGGCATTTAAATCATCAATTGTGTAAGCCGGAGAAAAATATGCTCCGTCCGGACTGCCTTGAGAATTACCATTTCCTCGATAATCAGGCTTAAAAACTATATAGCCATTCTGCGAAAAAACCGGATAATAAGAAGCATACTGACCCACACTCGGATTCGTTTGATAAGTTTCCGGAGCAATATAGCCGTGATTAAATAAAATTGCCGGCCACCCGTTTTTTGGTTTGGTACCGAGCGGCATAGTCAACAAACCGTAAATTTTCAAACCGTCTGATTGGTAAGAAACTAAATATTTATTATAATTATTTCCGGGTGCCAAAGTTTGTTCGATAACAAAGTTACTACCGGGGTAACTTCTCTCTTTCATAGCTTGAATGGTCAAAGGATTTAAATTTGGTGTCGGAGTCGGATTATTTGCACTAGAAGTTTTCTCATTATTAACCAAAATACTATCTTTAGTGTATTTTGATAACAAATAAAATCCTCCGGCAACAAGAATGGCTAAAAATAAAATTAAAATAACTAATCTATACTTCATAAATAAAATTTAATAATTATAATTGTTATATTGCTAAATTATTAAATTGTTGATCTATTCCTTTCGTCATCCCCATGAAGATGGGGATCCACGTTTTTTTGTTAATTGGATTCCCGCCTTCGCGGGAATGACGCTAAATACTAAATATAATATATCAAATACTTAGCTACGCGAATCCCGGAAAAAAATCCGTTACAATTCGTTTTTTTTCAATTTCCAAATCCCTTAAAACTTTTTCAAAGCCCGTCACCATTGATCTCGGACCGGAGACATAAAATAATCGCTCACGAAAATCCGGCACTTCTCTTTTCAACATTTCTCTACTAACCCGTCCTTTTTCGCCTTTCCAATTCAACGGAACAGATGCCAAATCGGTCAAAGCATAGACTACTTTTATTCCCAATTTCTCACCGGCTTGCCTAAAAACATCTTTGTAGACGATATCTCCGGCATTCTTATTCACAAAAAATAAAACAATATCTCGTTTTTCATTTTTATCAATTAAATATTTAAGCATGCTGCGAAACGGCGTAATACCGATTCCTCCGGCAATAAATACCAATTTTTGTGATTTATCTTTGGGTAAAACAAAATCGCCTGCCAGTTGCGATGCGACAATTTGACTATTTTCATTTAAAGAAAGTAATGCTTTTTTAAAACTACTGGCAGGATTATAAAATCTGACCCCCATACGAATGGTGCTCTCGGTCGGAGATGAAGCAATGGTAAAATAGCGCCTGTTTCCCCGCGTATCCGGATTGGTACCGGCTAATGTCCATTCCAAATATTGTCCGGGCAAAAAATTAAATCTTTTATTTGTCTGAAAAACGAAATCTACAATATCCGGTGCCAATTGGATTTTCTCTTTTAATTTTAAAATCAATTTTCTTTTCGGGCTAACTAAATAAGAAAAAACATTCCCCCAAATCAATGCGGATTCCGGTGTGGTATAAATGTTAAATAAATGGAACTGTGGAGCAAATAAAAATCCGATGAGAGTTCCATAATAAATTTGCAGCCTATTTGTCGGCGGAGTCGTCAAAGGTTCAGTCAACATCACGAAGGAAAAGAAAAACAAAGGTGAACTTAAAGTCAATTGTCTCAACACCGTCATCAAATTAGTTCCCCCGGTAAGGCTAAAAACAAAACAAGTCAACAAAGCCGTAATAATAAAACTAAAAACCATATCATAGCGCTGCAATTTTCTCACAATTAACATTCCGCCGATTAAAACAAATGGCAGCATCGCGGCTGTTCCCACCCACCAGGTCGCCGACTGACTAATACCAATGGAAGTGATAACTAAGCCAAACGCAACCGGATTGAAAATATGTTTATTAAAAATTGCCAGAATATATTTGGAAGCAATAGACAAAACTGCGACCCAGAAGAAAAAGGGCAAATCATGAATTGAGCGAATCGGTGTAATTACCAAAGCTAAAATAAGAGCGGAAATATAGACGGATTCATAATTTGTCGGCGTCTTAAACGTCCTGGCAAAAATAGTATTGGTTACCCAACAAATTCCGGTAAAAAGTAAAACTGAAATTGCAATTGCCAACGGATTATACGGCAGTATGCCAAACCATCCCAATAATCCAGCAATAATTAAAAGCGCAATTAAATAGTACAGCATCAAGCGGTACATTGTAATTGTGTTTAGGAAATTATCAATTAAAGTTAACATACAAAGTAATTTAGAATTCAAAATTCATAATTTGCTCCACCTGGAAGGTGAAGGGCGGTCTGCTGTGAGATCTAAACACCTTCCAGGTGAGAGAACTCACACAATTTGAAATCTAAATTTAAAATTAAAAATTTCAAATTACATGACCATTATTGTGCGTAAATTGTTCAAATCCCGACGTATACGTCGCGATTCCGTTCTTATCAATAAGGTATCCTTCAAATCCCTCAAGTTTTTCGATAAATTTAATTCCCGTTTGACCCATGGCAAATGCCGCTGTGGCAAAACGGTCTGCTTCATAAACATTCAGACCGATCACCGTCAGGGAGACAATTGCATTGTCATTCCCGCCTTCTCTGTCATTCCCGCGAAAGCGGGAATCTTTCCGAAAAGATCCCCGATCATGTCGGGGATGACATTCCTCCTTCTTCGGATTATATATATGATTGCCCCTAACAGCCGTTCCACTGGTCGCTATTCCTAAATTATCCAAATAAACAATTTTTACGTTTTCAAATCTATTGAAAGGATTTCTTATCCCCACCTTCCACAATTTGTTTTCCTTATTTTTTCCGGCGACTTGAATATCCCCGCCCGCATCAATATAAAAATTATTTATCCTCATTTTCTTTAAAAGTGCAGCCGCGTTCCAAATCGCCCAACCTTTCACCAAGCCTGAAGGATCATATTTCCCGTTATGTAAAATGTCAAAATATCCATCCGTCTCTTCTTTGGTCTTCTGAGATAAAGCAAAAATATTCCGCATGTCTGGACTATATTCGCTTTTCTTTATCCTCCTTTCGTTAATTTGGCTAATCTCGCTGTTCTTTTTGTAGGTACTAAACTTATTGTCAATGTAAGTAAAATACTCATAAACTTTTTTAAATGCATCTTTGGGAAATTCCGCGTCAACAATCTCCACTGTTATCGGCATCCCCATGATTAACTTCGTCTGTTTCATTACGCTTTCGCCTGATCCAACGCTGACTGCAATGACTGCATGAATGCCTGACTGGAATCGGTTGCTCCGGAAACAATATCTACGGTCGCGTTTTGCGCCTGAATGGCTTCTGATTTCAAAATAGGCATTGCTTGAGTATTAATACTGATTGATGTTCCCCGATCCTGCGGATAATCCAAAAATTGCACGTCAACAATTTTTCCGTTTTGGATAATCGCTTTTACTTGAATATTTCCGTAAAATGCGTCAGCGCTTTGTCCAGTGTATGTACCGTCTTTATACTTCGCGGCTGAACTTAAAGTAGGTGGAGTTGAAGACGATCCCGAACCAGTCGTGGGAGTTGGCTGCGAAGAAGTCGAAGATGAAAAATTCGATCCTTTAATCACCTGTTGTGAACCTTCGATTTGCTGATGCAGGCTATAAAGGGCAAAAACTACGATTACGGATACAGATAATAATATTTTCTTCATGCAGAGATAATGTTATTATACAAAACTGAAATGAAACTGAACAAATTGTGACCAAAATCACCATAAAAAGCTGTTGCCTCTGTATCAATGTATCGATACGCTGATACAAGAATCCGTAATATCAAATAAATCAATTATTAAATATTCAATTAGTGTGCTATTATCACCTTATGAATGACCTCATTCAAATGTTTTTTTCATTTTCTAATTTTATTGGGAAATTAAAGGAAATCGAAAGATTTAAAGATCAATTCTACTGAAAAGATTACCCCACTCTCAAAAGATATGAATCCGTTGCGGATCACTCCTGGCGATTGGCTATGTTGGCTATTCTGGTTTCCGATAAACTATCACAAAAAATCAACCTAGAAAAAGCTTTAAAAATGGCCCTTATCCATGATTTACCGGAAATTATTGCCGGTGATCCCTCACCGATGGGAACTGATGGAACCGGTAAAGATACTTATTATTCAAAAAAAGAATTTGCCAAAGAAAAATATGAAAAGGAAAAAATAGCAGCAAAAAAGATATTTGATTTACTACCGAAAAAAGAAGGAACTAGCTTATATGAATTATGGCTGGAATATGAAAAACGGGAATGTTTTGAGGCAAAAGCAATAAAGGCATTAGATGCAATTGAATGTTCACTTCAAATTATGGAATATAGAAAAGGCTATGTGTTTCCCAAACATTTAACTTTCAACATTGATTACGTCACTAAGCATGCAAAAGTTGATCCATTTTTGCAAGATTTAGCTAATTATGTTGCAGTAGATATGAAGACTAAATATAAAGAATTCAAAAAATAAGCAAAGATGAAGTCAGATATGCATCATATTTGTCATTTTCGCGCGCCGTCTGTCATTCCCATGCAAATGGGAATCTTTTTTTTATATGATGGTCGGGTAAAGGTCTATAAAATTTGGATTTGTTTTTTGAACTAACTCCAATTTCCACTTGCGGTTCCATTTCTTCAATTGTTTCTCCCGTATTATTGCCTGTTCTATTTGGTTGAATTCTTCAAAATAAAAAAGTAAATGGATGTTATATTTTTTGGTAAAACCGTCTACAAGCCCCATTTTGTGTTCGTAAACTCGTCTTATTAAATTATTTGTTACACCAATATAAAGTGTCTGGCTGAAATTTCCCAATATGTAAATGTAATACATACTGATATTATAAAAGATTCCCGCTTTCGCGGGAATGACATAAAATGGGAATGACATGAAGAGTCGCGGGAATGACAACTATTTATTCATATCTGAGGGCTTCGATGGGCTGAAGACTGGCGGCTTTACGCGCCGGATACCAGCCGAATAATACTCCTATTCCGGCTGATACGATGAAGGCTAAAAGCATCGCCGATCCTGAGATAACAAATGGCGAACTGGTAAAAATTGCCACAATATAAGACAAAATTACTCCCAAAATAATACCGATTAATCCTCCACTGAAAGTCAATATAATTGCTTCTGTTAAAAACTGAGTAATGATTGTTCTTTTTTTCGCGCCCAAGGCTTTTCTCAGACCTATTTCACGCGTTCTTTCGGTTACAGTAACCAACATGATGTTCATAATCCCGATTCCGCCCACCAAAAGAGAAATTGCTGCGATACCGGATAATAATGTTGTAAACGTACCTGTAGTTGCCGAGGCTGTATTGAGAATATCCTGCTGGGAAAAAATGGAAAAATCTGCTAGAGCCGGACTCTGTAATTTATGTCGCGCCAATAAAAGATACCCGACTTGATTCTCAGCCGTAGTCATCAAATCGGAAGATTTAGCTTCCAGAGAGATTGTGCTCAAATATGATTGACCAAATATTTCCTTTTGTGCGGTTTGAAGAGGAATATATGCAATATTGTCCTGATTGGAAAATCCAGTTCCTCCTTTTGAAACTGTTACGCCTATTACGCGAAATGATATGGAATTAATTCTAATCGTTTGCCCGACCGGATCAGATCCATCAGGAAAAAGAGTTGTCACCACTTGTGGGCCAAGTACCACGACCTTCGTCATACCTGCATTATCTTGATCGGTAATAAAGGTACCACTACTCATCGTAACTTTATGCACATCCATATATGCCGGAACTGCTCCAATAACTTGAATGTTGCTATTATTTCTCCCGGCTGTAACCTGTACACGTTTGGATACTTCAGGTGAAACCATAGATACTGATGTAACCTGAGGAGAAGTCTGAATAGCTGTCGCGTCGTCATTGGTAAGAGTGGTTGCGCCGCCTTCTGCCCCCCGCACTGCTCCGGTCTGCTGGCTACCCGGGCTGACAGTTAAAAGATTTGCACCAAGAGCTTGAATTTGATTTTGAATGGATTGCTGTGAAGCTTCTCCCAAAGAAACCAATGCGATAACACTGCCTATACCTATTACGATACCAAGCATCGCCAGCCCTGTACGTAATTTATTTAAGGTCAATGTTCCCAAACTTTCAATGAAAATTTCAAATAATTCTTTCATAAACTCCAAATTTATTCTTAAATCCTAAATCATAAACCTTAAATCAACGTTAATACAAACTAGCTTTCACTGCTCACTTTTGCTTTTACCTGTTTCTTATTTATCTTATCTTCAATTATTTTCCCATCTTTAACATGAATGATTCGTTTAGCATGCACAGCAATATCCGGCTCATGCGTGATCATGACTATGGTATGTCCCTGATTATCATTCACATCCTGAAAAATCGCCATCACTTCTTCTGCCTGTGCCGAAGCAATATTACCAGTTGGCTCATCGGCGAGAAGTAAGGCCGGATTCATAGCTAATCCCCTGGCAATTGCGACTCTTTGTTGCTGTCCTCCCGAAATTTGACTTGATGTATGATCAAGCCTTTCTCCCAAACCAACCATTTCCAGATATTTTTTCGCCCGCTCTTCCCTTTCTTCCTCAGGAACACCTGCATAACGCATCGGCAGCATCACATTTTGTAAAATAGTAATACGAGGAAGAAGATTAAATGCCTGAAAAATAAAACCGATTTTTCGATTACGAATATCCGCCAATTCATCATCGGTCAATTTTTCCACATTTTCTCCATCCAGAACATATGTCCCCGAAGTCGGCGTATCCAAACAACCCAAAAGATGCATCAATGTAGATTTACCTGAACCCGAAGGTCCCATTATCGCAACGAATTCTCCTTTTTTTATATCAAAGGAAACATCACCTAAAGCTACTGTTTCATTGGCTTCGGTAGTATATATTTTTGATAAATGAGAAGCGTGAATAATTGGAGTTACACTCATACTTTATCGCCCGACAGCACTACCTCCGCTAACTCTAGTTGTTGCGCCGCCTCCACCAAATCCTCCTCTACCTCCTGTTAAAGAACTGAATGGAGAAGAGCTACTTGAGCTGGAACTTGTACTTGTAGCCACTGTACCGGTCACTACTGTCTGCCCTTCGGATAAACCCGAATCAATTTCCGTATTCGTATCATCGGATATTCCTGTAGTAACAGCTGTTTGGGTTATCTTTCCGTTATTCAACACTCTCACATAAGACTGACTGTTACTGGTTTGTATCGCCGCAGTCGGAACAGTCAAAACATTATCTTTTCTGGCAGTTTCAATTACCGCTGTAGCCGACATTCCTGGCTCTACTCCATCAGGCGGATATAAAAATGCAATATAAGCATTATAAGTCACTACACCGGAACTGATTGAGCCGACGGAATCAACAGAATTTACCTTGCCGACAAAAGTTTTCGTAGAAAATGCGTCCAAAGTAATAGTGGCTTTTTGACCGGCATGGATATTTGGAATATCGACTTCACTGACAGGAACACTAATAATTAAAGTTGAAAAATTTCCAAGTACTAGTACGGTAGTTCCGGTAGACGTAGAAGTTGAACTCGATGTAGAATTAGCAGAAGTAGTTGTAGTAGTATTAGATGCTGTAACATTACTCCCCACAACTGCGGAAAGATTTGCGACAGTTCCGGCGATTGGAGCTGTTACTGTGGAATCTTGGGTAGCTGCATAAGCCAAAGAAGCCGTATTAAGTGATGCTTGAGCTTGATTGATAACACCCTGTTGATTGGTATAATCTGCCTGTGCCTGCAGCCAATTAGCATTTTCTTCAATATATTTCGGGTCTGCTTGTTGATCGGTGGAAGGATTATTTATACCTTTGTCGTTTACGAATGCCTGGTTGGCCTGAAATAAAGCTGCCTGCAAGGAATCCATTTTAGATTTAGCCGAATTTAAATTATTTTGCGCGGAAAGATAACTGGCATAAGCGGATGCCTGATCTTGAGGGGTAGCTGTTGACTTTACACTAAACAATTTTTGTCCTAGCGTTACGTTATCACCATTTTTTACATAAACTGCCGTAATAACGCCATCTGTAGTAGAAGCTACATTAGTTTGTCCGCCACTGGCCACATTACCGCTTTCGGAAACCGTACTGATAATGGTTTCTTTGCTGACCTGAGAAGTCTGATATTGAACTTGAGAGCTGCTTCCGCCCAATGACTTAACTAAAATAAAACCAACAACTAAAATTACCACAAGGAGTAAGACTTTCTTAATTAGCGAAAGTTTGCCAACCCACTTAACCGGCCCAAATAATCTTTCTTTTAGTCCCGATTTTTTATTCATTATTTTTAAGTATATGGGTGCATTCTGAAATTATACTGAACGAACCCAGCCAAAAATTTTCAAATTCCTCCGCCAGCTGGCGGATTCAATCAATTATCAATTATTTAATTTTCAAATAAGCAGGGTGACTTGCTTGGGAGTCCCCGTCGAGCGCCCGCAACGAAGCCAAGTCTGACTTGGCGAAGTGAGGACGTCGGACGGGGGTAAAGCAAGGCAGGACCCCGTCTAAATAACATCCAAACTTCAAATTTCACTGCAACGGCAATTGCACCACAAATGTCGTACCTTCCCCCATTTTACTTCTCGCACTTATAGTTCCATTATGCATATCTGTAATCATTTTCGCAATTGATAAACCTAATCCATAGCCATATGTAATTGTTTTGGTTCGTGATTTATCCGCCCGATAAAATCGGTCGAAAATATGCGGTAAATCTTTTGCGGCAATACCAATTCCTTGATCACTTATAGAAATTCGCACCGAATGATCGGTTTTCTCTATAAAAATAGTAATCTTTGTATTTTTTGAACTATATTTAATAGCATTATCCAATAAATTGACCAATAATTGAATTAAACTCTGTTGTTCTCCTTTTATTTTCAATTTATCTATGTTTTTCCCGGAATTTATGTCTATATTAATGTTTCTCTTTTTTGCGGAGGATGCCACTTTTTTAATTGCTTCCTGCACAATTTCTTTCACCGACAAATCTTTAAAATCCGGCTGATTATTGGTTTTTTTATACTGAGCCAATTGTAATAAACTGTCAGAAAGTGACTGCAATTGGATTACATCTTCCAAATTACTTTTGATCAGTTGTCTGGCATCTTTTTCGCTGATTCGATCTTCCAGTAAATTGGCTTCCATTTCGGCACGTAAAGAAGTTAACGGAGTTCGCAGTTCATGTGAAGCATCCGCGACAAATCTATTCTGCTCATCCACCATATTTTTAATCGGCCTGAGAGTTCTACCTGCCAAAAAATAAGCCGCTGCGCCGGCAAATAAAAGGATTATCGCGTTAATAATTACTAGGGTGAGCACCAATTGTGCTTCGGTATCCTCTATATCTTGTACAGTCGGTACCCCCTGTGGAGGCGGCAAACCCGGGAAGAAATAATCAAAATATTCCTGTCTCATTTCCTGTAAACGAACTACACGATGCAGTTGATCTGTGGCAACGTTATAAATTGCAATACTAAATAAAATACTGACTAAGGTGATGATCAGCAAATACCAGGCTGTTAATTTGAGGCGAGCGGATTGGAACATATTATTCTTGATTGCTTATCTTATAGCCGAAGCCGCGGACGGTCTTAATTAAACTTGAATCTTTAAAAGGCGCGTCGATTTTATCACGTAAATGTTTGATGTAAACTTCCACCGAATTTGGTAAAACATTAGCGTCATAACTCCACACGTGATTCATAATTTGTTCTTTAGTAACAATGGCATTCTGATGCCGCATCAAATATTCAAGCAAGGAAAATTCTTTACTTGATAATTGGATATTTTTATCTTCCCGCTTCACTTCATAGTTAACAGTATTTAAGGTCAAATTGTCAATCTTTAAGACAGCTCCGGTTGATTTTTTCGGTCTACGGGTAAGAGCGCGTACTCTGGCAAATAATTCTGTGAAAGCAAAAGGTTTAACCATGTAATCATCCGCTCCCGTATCCAAACCTTCAACCTTATCTTCAATTTGTCCCTTAGCGGTCAGCATCAAAATCGGGGTGTGAATACCATGCTCGCGTACTTTTTTGACGATTTCAATTCCATCCATCCCCGGAAGTAAGCGGTCAATAACAATCAAATCATATTCCTCGCTTAAAGCAAAATCCAATCCTTCCGTACCGTCAAAAACCGTATCCACTGCATAATTTTCATGTTCAAGCCCTTTCTTGATAGAACGGGCTATCTTATGTTCATCTTCAATTACTAATATACGCATTAGGGTATTATATAACAAATCTTACTGAATTTACGCTGAAGAAAAGATAAATTAGATTCAATTTACACCATGAAATTTGAGATATCTATCGTTTGTACTTTTCCGATTGATTATTAATTCTTTTTCTTTTTCCTTTTCACTTTCACTTTAGCTTGATCTATCTTCTCTCCGTTTCGTCTTGCTTTTCCGCCTTTAGTGCCTAAATAAGCCGGTTGTCCGTAAATAGTGGTTTTCTCTTCATCATTTTCATCTGAATCGCCCACTCTCAATCTGGAGAAAGCCGCTGAAATTAAATATAAAATTCCGGCAACTATAAGAACTATTGGCAAGGCAAAGAGCCAATTAAAGCCCGTGCTCGCTTGGGGTGTAGTCTGAATATTCTGGGCGTGCGCGCTTACCGAACTGATAATTATAAGCAAAATGCCAAAAACAAAACCCATAAAGAAAAGTCGCACCGATCGCAAGCCCCGTGGTAAATATTGTTCACCGTACTCTTCAATATTCATATCACTAAATTATGCAACTCAGCGGTTATAAGTGGATAAAGATTATGTAAGTATTCTGCAAGAAGAATCTTAAATCTGTACTCTTGAAAATAAATACGCTCCTAAACTTAGGATGACACCGGCTATAACTACCAAAACCAAAAGATCCAGAGAAACACCGAAATGCGAATTGCCGATCAAAGTTCCCCGGATGCCGTCCACGCCGTAAGTTAAAGGATCAAATGAGGTAATAACGCTAATAAATTTAGGCAAATTATCCAATGGGAAAAGTGCACCCGAAAGGAAAAAAAGCGGTTGGACGAGAAAATTCATAATGATTTGAAATCCGTTAATATCTTCTAGAGTTGAAGCAATGGCAATCCCGAGTCCGGTAAATAAAACAGCAATTAAAGCCATAAAAACAAGTGTTAAAGGAAGCAAAGTAAGATTGGGCCGAAAACCGAAGAGAACTGCCAAAAGAAAAACTACTATGCCTTGAATTACCGCGATTGTTGCCCCACCTAATGTCTTGCCAAGCATTATATTCAAACGCGAAACAGGCGCAACTAAAGTTTCTTTCAAAAACCCGAATTGCCGATCCCAAATTACCTGAATGCCGGCAAAAACCGCGGTAAATAAAATACTCATCGACATAACACCCGGTCCTAAAAATTGGAAATAATTTCCCTGACCGGCTTTCTGAAAAACCGGACCCAACCCAAATCCCAAGGCAACCAGAAATAAAATGGGCTGACCGAGTGAACCGATCATACGCGAACGCGAGCGATAATATCGCTTGAGTTCTCTTAACCATAAAATATATATAGCATTCATAAATTAGCGTCCTCGCATCTGTCTGTGTCTTCGCAATTGTTCTACTCCACTGGCTTCTTCATCCCGAATTTCCGTTCCGGTGAGACTTAAGAAAGCTTCTTCCAAAGTCTCTTTTCCCGTGTCTTTCTTTATTGTATCAACCGTTCCTTCTTTCACAATATGTCCATGATCCATAATCGCAATTCTATTGGCATATTCCTGCGCTTCTTCCAAATAATGCGTGGTGAAAAAAATCGAAATGCCTTCTTTTATGCTTAAATCCTGCAAATAATGCCAAATATGATTTCGGGTTTGCGGATCAAGACCCTGCGTCGGTTCGTCAAGAAAAAATATTTTAGGATGATGCAACAGCCCTCGGGCAATTTCCAGTCTTCGTTTCATTCCGCCGGAAAAATTTTTAACCAGCTCGTCTTTTCTGTTCCACAGTTCAACAAATTCCAAAAGATCCTGAATTCGCTTTTTACGGTCATCTTTGGGAACCGAATATAAAACAGCATGAAATTCCATGTTCTCATAAGCTGTCAACTCATCTTCAAGACTTGGATCCTGAAAAACAATGCCAAAAGATTTGCGTACATCTTGCGGATCTTTTACGGCATCAAATCCGTTAATCAAAAGCGTGCCGGATGTGGGCAAAAGAAGCGTGGTCAACATCTTAATAGTCGTAGTTTTCCCCGCACCATTGGGACCTAAAAAGGCAAAAATATTCCCATGCGGCACATTAAAAGATATATTATCAACCGCGGTAAAACTGCCGTATCTTTTTATCAAATTATGAACTTCAACAATATTTGTAGGATCACTCTTGGTATTTTCCATGGTTTTATCTTAGCACAAAATTTGTTATTTTATGCACTATTTAAGCATGTATGAAAAAACTGAAATTCCGCTTAATCCATCCCTGAAGCCTTTTGTTTAGCGCGCTGGTTTTGTACAAACTGATTCCAATCAATCTCTCTAGTCAATACTAAAGACAAATCTTCCGGGCCGACTTGAAAATAGATTGGATCAAACTTAACAAGTCTCTCATAACCATCTTTCATCTTTTCAGGCATCAAATCCGGTTTGACAGCAGCGGCACGCAGCATTTCTTGAACACGTTCCAAAGCAAATCCAACCTCTCTGCCGATTTTTCTTAAATCTTTATTATCCGGTCGTGGTTGATTTGCATTTTTGGCAACACTATATAAATATTTGGGTTCCTTTGCGTCAGGGAATGCCAATAACGGATTTTGCGGATCTTTTTTATTTGTGACAAAGGCTGTAATCCAAACGGCACATTCAAAAGGATTTAAATCATTTCTCAATACATCTTCCGGATTAGATTGAATTTCTAATTTAGGTTTAACTTCCGATTCTACTTTTGCTTTAGGTTTTATATCTATCGGTTCCATTGACGCAACAACCGCGACAGGATGATCATCCGAAAAAACCGTCTTTGCCTCAACCGAAGGATGGCGTTTAGATGCTCTTTCTTTCCTTACCCATATTGTTCCATTATCAGTATTAATCACTCTAAGACGTACCGGATGAGGTGACAAAAAATCAAGCGCTACATCTGTCTCGCCTATCAATTGAAAAAATTGTTTATCTAATGCTAGTATTTCACGTAGCATCCCTGTATCAGGTGATGTGCTTTCTTCAATTTCTTTTCTTCTTTCAGCATCTGCCAACTGCTCTCTTAAATTAGCAATCACCCGCTCTTCTACTACTTCTAATTTTTCTCTGGGAATACTTAACATTCCGTTATCCCTCGCCCAACGGAAATCTGCTAAAGCGGTTCTAAAGTCATTAACAGCTACATCTGAATATATGACTCTTCGTGTATGATGATTTCTTGAAATTTTGCGCCCAAAACTGGCTTGGAAAAGACATGCCAAAGCAGACCTGTCTCTTATTTTAGTTTGTTCTGCCACGGACAATTCAGAAACCGCACGAAATCTTTCATTTTCTATTAAACCTGCGCTCATATATTATGGGGTATTATAGCAATAAACTACTGGTTCAACAAGCTCCCGCATCTAACGTCTTTTCTAACACCCTCCAGGTGATACAGCTTGACACCTAATCATATATTTATAATAATAAATATATGTCGAACCAAAGAAAACTCGTATTTGTAAATGGTGGATATTATCATGTATTTAATCGAGGTATTGATAGACGAATAACTTTCCACGACAAACGAGAATATTCTAGAGCGATGAATCTGCTTTCATTTTATCAATATAATAATATTCCTACTCGCTATTCCCAATTTTCAATACTATCCGAAGAAATACAACGAAAACGTTTTGAAACCATGGTTGCTAGTGGGAAAATAGTTGATGTAATTGCGTATTGTTTAATGCCCAATCATTTTCATCTACTTCTTAAACAAACAAAAGAGAAAGGAATTGCCACATATACTGCAAATTTTATGAATGCATACACCAAATATTTTAATACCAAGCATGAACGAACCGGCCCTTTATTTCAAGGCATATTTAAGGCAATTTATGTAGAGACAGATGAACAACTTACACATCTTACACGGTATATTCACTTGAATCCTGTAACATCCAGTCTGATAAAACCGGAGCAACTCGATACCTTTCCTTGGTCATCCTATCATGCATATAAAAAAAATTCTAAGGATGATCTTGTCTCTCATGAGACAATAACATCAATACGCACGCTTGCTCCTAATTATGAAAATTTCGTAAAAGACCAAATCTCTTATGCTAAGGAATTGGATAAAATTAAACATCTAACATTTGAATGAGTATGAGAGGGTGTAAAGCTATATCACCCTCCAGGTGTTATTATCTAACTAAAAATAGTCTAATGAAAACTTATCATCTTCTGCCAGGATTCTCAGTTTATAAAAAGATATCGAAGTTTCCGGCTGTAAAACGATTTGTTGAATCATTTGATAATCCGAAGGTATAACTTCTTCCTGAGGCAAACTATGCAGATCAAACCATTTCAGCTCCCCTTCTGCAGATTTTTTTATCTTCACCGGATTTTTAATTTTTACGCCAAATAAAAATATTATTGCCTGCCAATAATCTTCTTTTTTCTTTACGTCAAAAAATATCTCATTCAGAACAGCCAACACTTCTTTTACTTCAATATCCAAGCCTGTTTCTTCCAAAATTTCTCTTTTAATTGCATCATCAATTTGTTCCCCAAACTCCATTTTCCCACCAGGCATTCCCCACATATTTATAAACGGCTGTTTGGTTCTTTTAATCAGGAGAATTTTGTCTTTTAGGATTAGTGGTGCTACAACAATGTTTAGAAGTTGTTTGCTCATTCTTGGAGATTGACTATTTAGTAATGGAACTATCAAATAAAATTTTTTTTGGCACAACAGCTATCCCCTTTACAATCCCTCTTTCAATTTCTTTTAGCATAATTGGCATTGTAGCGCATCAATAAAAAAATACAATATTTAATTAAAATCTCAAATACTGGTTCCAATATTCGTACAACTTTTTCGTCGCGCGGATATCAGCCGCGTTATAGCGGGCAATATCTAAAAATCTCTTCTCCTTAAACATTTTCGCCACCTGGTTGCCATTCACTTCTTCCGATTTCGGACTTTCAATGCCAAAAGCCCTGGTAAACATATGTAAACTCCCTTTTCGATTCATTGCTCCATAAAAAGTCATCTGGTCATATAAATCAATATGTCTGGGAATTAGGCGTTGTTGATAAAGATAGCGGCCATTCATCAAATCCTTACTCGGACGAATTTTGTGAATAGCGGATCTAAGCATCAGATACGGAACGTCAAAACTGCGGCCGTTAAAACTGACAAGTTCCTCGCATTTTCCGGCTAACTCCCAAAATTTAGTTAGCATTTCCGGCTCTGTCATTTGTTTGTATTGAATATCGTCTTCTTCTTTCTCGCCAAACTTTTCACCCGGCGCTTGATAGTACACTACTCCTTTACGGCCCTCACAGCTGTATAAACCAATCGCCACAATCTCACCGGTCAAAGGAGAAAAACCCAATCCGTCTTTTAATTCAAGCAACCTATTCTCAAACTCTGTTTCCGATTTACAATCCTTCTTAATCCACTTCGTCAAATCAGCCTTACTCATGTCATCCATGACGTCAAAATTCTCACCAATGGTTTCAATGTCAAAAACAAATGTATCCATGATGAGCTAATAGTAGCAAGCTTGAGGAAAAGAGTAAAGCTTTTTTATGGACTCTTCATATTTGAGGTTTGGTTTTTATTTACAATTTCTTTCTGCTTAAAATTTAATGCGCAGGAATTTATACAATAGCGCTGCCCAGTGTCTGTTGGTCCGTCATTAAATAAATGCCCGAGGTGTGAACCACAAGTTTTACAGATAACTTCAATTCGCATCATTCCATGACTATTATCCTCCTGCAAAATAATATTTTCTTTATTCATCGGATTATCAAAGCTCGGCCAACCCGATCCCGAATCAAATTTGGCGTTTGAAGAAAAAAGCGGAGTTCCGCAGGCAGCACATTCGTACATGCCGCTTTTGTGGTTATTATATAAAACACCGGTAAACGGTCTCTCAGTGGATTTTTGACGTAAAACCGCGTATTGTTCCGGTGTCAATTTCTTTTTCCAATAAGAATCGGGTTTATTTTTAAATCCATCCATAATTTAAATAACGATAGACTCAATCTGCATGAACTTGGTAAAAGTTGAGTAAGAAACCTGAAAGAACACGCAATTATGTTCTTTGGAAGCTGTAATAATTATCCGCAGTCACAATAATATGATCCAAAACCGGAATACCGAATAATTTCCCCGCAGCCATAAGCTGATTGGTAACTTCAATGTCATCATCCGATGGCTGTGGATTATTGGAAGGATGATTATGGCTTAGTAAAATAGCCGCCGCATGCCGTTTAATCGCTGTTTCAAAGGTCTACCGAGGATGAACAATATTTGTGTTCAATGTCCCAATTGCTACTATATCAAAGGCTATCACTTGCTGTCGACTGTCCAGAGAAATGACCATAAAATGTTCCCTATTATTTGAGCCGATTTTTTCTTGTAATAACTTAATAATAGCCTCAAAATTCAATGATTTATTGCTTTTATTTTTCAAAAGTAAATCATAATTATTTTTTATCCGTCGGTTTAACTCAAAACACGCCAGCAGTTGACAAGCTTTCGCAGTTCCTATTCCTTTCATTGCACACAAATCTTCAAATGAGGCTTCATGTAGATTGGCTAATGAACCAAAATGGGAAATCAACTTTTGCGCAGTTACCATCACGGATTCGCCTTGCACTCCCCTGCCTAAGATCAGTGCTAACAACTCTTGCGAAGATAAAGCGTCGACGCCATACTGTTTAAGACGCTCGCGAGGTCGTTCCTCATTAGGTAAATCATGAAGGGTAAATGATTTCATTCCGTCTTGCTGCCCACTATAACCACTACATCCACGGTTTCCGAGGGATCGATTGGTGTTGTGGAGGTATTCACGGCATAATTTTTAGCTAAATCTTTTTCCAGAGCCGAAATATAAGCCTGATCTACGGAGCTACTGACTTGAAGTTCAGTTTGACTGTAATTAGAATTATCGGCATTGCCAATACCTCCCACCTTATATCCGTCACTTGTCAATAAAGTTTGCACCTTCGCCGCTTCTCCGATTACCCCGCTGCCGTTTAATACTTTAATGGTATATTTGTCTTTGCTAATTTGAACTGCAACAGCAGTTGGCACAGGTGTAAAAACTGCCACAGTCTTCAAAGTTGATTTGGATTTTTCCGCAGGCTGCTTGCCCTGAAAAAGGAAAAAATAAAACAATCCGCCAATTAAGCCAAGTAAAAAAAGAATGATAAAAATAAGCAGCCAACGCACGCTATTATTTTCTTCAACTACTACGTCGTTATTGTTATTACTTTCAACCTGAATCTTTTCTTCTCTCAAAGGAATTTCCGTGGCTACTTGCTGCTCCGGCTGAGGCGTTATAGGCGTTTCCTGCGGCGGCGGCTCTACATGGTTCTTTTCTTCAGAAACAGTTTCAACTTGCGGTTCTGCAGCCTTTTCAAACAATTGATCTGCCAAATTCGTTCTTTCGGACGGTTCAACTACGTTAACTGTAACTTCTTCAACTTCTACCTGCGGCGCAGTTTTTTCTTTTACTACTTTATGTTTGACGGGCAGTTTTTTCTTTTCTTCTTTTCTCTTGAATGTATGTTTGGCAGGCATACCTATATCATGAAAGATCTAACACTGACTGTCAATAGTTTATATAATTTTCACACCGTCTTTACTCCCATTGACGCCCAAAACGTATTTGAATCGGGCAGGACAACTCCAATCCGATGGGCGATCCAATCGCTATGACCTGAAATCAATGCCTTAGGATTTAATTGTCGCACAATTTGCACATACTTATCTAAAGCAGCTTTATATTCCGGATGGTTGTGCAGTACCGCTGCTAACGCA
This sequence comes from Patescibacteria group bacterium, assembly GCA_035510695.1. Taxonomy (GTDB): domain Bacteria; phylum Patescibacteriota; class Microgenomatia; order Levybacterales; family UBA12049; genus DAIDHK01. The sequence goes on from DATKGO010000076.1 coordinate 29,508, forward strand.
TTATTATCGTCCGGATTTCCGGATTGAAAATCAATATGATCATTTAATACACTTTGAGGATGAGATTCATTGAAATGTAAAATATATTGCCCAAGTGATGACTTCGCACGGCCATAAATACTAGAGACATCGTCTCTTCCGATTTTTGCATTCCACGGAGTATGAACATCGGTCTGAAAATTATATTGAATCGTTTCACCACCGGGTACTTGCTCACTCACTGCTTTGCTCGTGCTAAACAAACCATGCAGCCAAGGATCAATTCCCCAAGCGAAAAATCCGCTGGCTAGCCCCACTCCTGCCCATTTTGCCCAATTCGCGTTTCGATCTTTTATCATCACTTTATTTCTATCTTCTGTAAAACTCATTTCTTCAAATGACAATATTGTACCCGATCTCTGATCTTGCATAAACTCAGTCAAACGAGCGGATAATTTTTCCCGTATTAGTGATTCTACTTGATCTTGTGCACGAGTCTTTTGTAATTGACTTTGCCGCAAAGTTTCCTGAGTATCTGTTTTTCGGCTAAGATTTTCCGCCAATGCATTCTGTATCCGTTTCTCATCTATACTTTTCGTAAATAAGTTTTCGGTTAAAATTTGACTTTTCCCAAAAAACAGGACAAACTAATAATCCTGTGAAAATAATTTCTTTACTGCCCGAAGAAAGAAAAGAACTGATCGCGTTAGCAAGACAGATCAAGGAC
>DATKGO010000077.1:0-4127 GCA_035510695.1 Patescibacteria group bacterium
TGAAGAGTTTGAAAATGATATCACACAGTTTTTTGAGAACATCAGTCAGTACGAAGATAGACTCAGGCAGTTTATTGGAACTGAAATGCACCTGGTGAAACTAACTACCTAAATACCGAAAATCAATTTAGGAAATGTATACCTACACTTTCAGGAGTAAAAAATTCCTCAAGCATTTTCCATGGAGCAGGTGGTAATTGAGCAGGGCTTTCTATAGGTCTATTAAACCCCTCAGTTTCTTGTTTTGGCATATATAGGCTATACGTTTTATGCTTAAGGATTTATTGTTTTTTGTGTGAGAAAAGAGTAGGAAGAGGGAAGATGTGCAGGGGCTCGTGAACGACGTTAGAATTTTTTACGCATAAATTTGTGGGGAATAAGTCAAGAGTTGAATTGCCTCAACGAATAATTCATGTTTAACAACTACTTGACAAACAGCAGTTTGTATTGTATGGTTATATACAATATATGAACGTTGATGATTTCGATCTGGATGATCTTACGAATATAGAAGGTTTTGAGTGGGATGATGCAAATATTACTAAAAACAGAGTAAAACATCATACAGAACCAAGAGAAAGCGAGGAATTGTTTTTCAATAGACCACTAATTTTCTTAAAGGATCCAAAACATTCAACACTTAATGAACGCCGATTCGGTATACTTGGAAAAACAAACGCAGGGAGAAGACTACAAATTTATTTTACAGTAAGAAAAAATAAGATTCGTATAATCGCTTCCTGGGATATGAGCAAAAAAGGAAGAGCATTATATATCGCGCAAGAAGAACAAGAGAAAAAAGCAGAAAAGAGGTGAAGATAATAAAATATGAGCGATCTTAAACAATTACCAGAATTTAAAAACGAAGATGAAGAACGAGAGTTTTGGGCAAACCATGACTTGCTTGATTATTTTGATGCCAGTTCGGCTATTGTTAACCCTGTGTTCTTAAAACTTAAGCCTTCAACTAAAACTGTTTCTATTAGACTTCCGGAATGGTTAGTTGCATCACTAAAAACTATTGCGAATAAACGTGATGTGCCCTATCAGTCATTAGTCAAGATGTTTTTGGCAGAAAAAGTAAAGGAAGAAAATGCGGCATTAAACTAAGCAGAAGTATCTATAATGGTTCATCAAGAGTCGATGTAACTTTGTGGGAACGTATTACTTCTTGCATACTTAATTAAAATCTATATAAATAAAGCAACTTGATAAAAGTAATGGAGTATGATATATGTTGTATATGACATATACAGTATCGATTACTTCCCAAGGTCAAATTAATATTCCTTCAAAGATACGTCAAGAACTCGGACTTTCTAAGAAGAGAAAGGCACTCGTCTCCATAGAAAATGGTAAAATGGTTATTGAACCAGTAAAAGATTTCTTGGAACTTGCCGGGTCCTTGAAAACCAATAAAAAACCTTTATCTAATCAAGAACTCGATGATTTTATAGGAAATGTTATAGCGAGAGAATATACAGAAAAACGGAAACAAACAAAATGAAATCAATAATAGTTGACACAAATGTCATACTTCGTTTTCTCCTTAACGATATCCCAGAACAGAAAGAAGCTTGTGAGCAGTTGTTCAATAAAGCGAAACATAATGAAATTAAGTTGTATGTTTCTCAGGCAATAGTTTTTGAGATAGACTTTGTATTGCGTAAATATTATCTTTATGAAAAATCCGTAGTTATAGAGAGTCTTAGGCCATTGATTGCCACAAAATATATAAATGTTGAGTCGAGAGATATATTCATAAGCGCACTTTCATTATATAAGAAAAATAATGTTAGCTTCGTTGATTGTTTTTTACTGACTAAAGCAAATTTAGAAAATGCAGAGCTTTTTACATTTGATAAAAAGTTAGCAAAACTTCAGTAAGATGGCAGGGGTTCGTCAACGATATTAGAATTCTTTACGCATAAAATCAGACAGATTACATTTTCTCAAATAATGACAATAATAGTATTAATTTCTATTAAGTTTGACTTTGCCGAAGAATTTCATATCTAATAATTTCTTATCTTCCGTTAAAAAAATATCACATTCAGCTTCGGCGGCACTATGTAATTGCACATTGTCTTCGAAATCATTTGTGGGTCCTTGTAAAGATCGGTCTAATAAATCTTCTGAAAATTCTACTATCTGGAATTTTTCTTTTTGTGCGACTACTCTGCTATCCGGAATTTTTATTTTAAAAACGTAGCAGTAAATATGAATAGAGAGGGGAGAAATATAAATAATATTGTTTTCAAGAGATTCAAGAATTTCTTCCTCAGGCTTTCTATGAACAGAATCAATGAAGTAATTAGTATCAAGAAAGATCTTTGCCATATTTATCCATGAGATGATCTCGATATATTTTTTCTCTTTCTTCGTAAGAAATTTTTTGTAGACTAAGATCCTCTGCTAACTTTCTTAGTTGAGTGATGGCTGTTTTTGTTAGTATTTTGGGTTCTTTTTTAGGCTTAATCACTCCGACAATTTTTGAATGGTGAATAAGAGAGACGACGCCACCTTTTTTTAAGGTGTTCACAAGCTCGGAGGACTGAGTTCTTAAATTGGTGGTTGTAATATAATCCATATCTATCTAAATGTACATTAAAATATACATTTTGTCAAGAGGCCAATTAGGTATTTATATCAAAATATATCAGCAGGGACTCGTCAACGACGTTAGAACTTTTTACGCACAAATTTAACAGAAATATTATTCTTTTTAACGTTGCCTCTCAAATAAAAGATAAGATCCTTTTGAATATTAAAAAACAGAGCGTATAATGATGGTGATAATATGAATATTACCTAAATGGTTTTTCTATATATTGAATCACGATGAAAGATATTTTAAAAAAATAAAAGACAAAAAATGAAAAAAAATCTATTAAATAACTCAAAATTGCCAAAGCTTTTAAATGGAATTGAAGTTGCAAATGTTATTGAAGAAATTTATAACATTGCAGGAAATCTTGGGCCACGTCTAGTGGAGGCCAATATTGTTTTGACATTAGCCAATGCTAGGGGACAAACAGAATTTTTTATTGAAAATCCAAAGGACATCGATAGAGGAAATATTGAAAAAGTAAATAATAATTTATCTAAAGAAGGGATATTGATGTATGCAATTGAGCCTTCTTTTATTAGCCCATCAAGTAAAAAAGAGACATTGATGGTCAATATAGATAATTTTAAAGGCTATGAAAGGAATTCAAAAATGACGCATATTCCAGGAATTCCTCCTTATGACAGCAATACAGGAAAGAAAGGATATAAACAATGGATACAAGAAGCTCAAGAAGGACTAACAATAGCAATTAAATCGAGAGAATTGATATGTGATGAAGCAGATATTGTTCATATTCTCTCTGGGGTAATAAAAGGATATCCAGATATTGCTATATTAGATTATTTTTATCCTCGAAGATTGGAGATAAAAAAAGAGTTTATAACATCAGATATTCCTTATGCTTCTCTATATGATGGAGCTCAACCACTTTTTAATTTTTTACCTGAGCATATCAATGATATTTCTATTGTTAAAACGATACATACCTGGAATCGAATACTAGAAGAATTTTATAATTCCAAATGGCATGAATATATTTCAAATACAATTTTTTTTAAGTCTATGCGGTCAGGCATAATAGAATTGGCTTAGATAAAATTTTTTATGTAACAGGCCGGGAGAGATATCTCTCCCGGCCTGAGATGACACGCGGTCGTTAGCTAAGGCTGGAATATGTAACCAGAGCCAAGGCATCTAGGACACTTGACCCTGCCTTGCATAGCACAAGGCGCACAGACCACTCTACCAGAGCCGCCGCAAGAGAAACAAACATCTCTGCCGGCTCGGCCAGAGCCTCCGCAGCCTAGGCATAACGTCCTACCTGTACCGCCGCAACTTGGACAGGGGAATCCCCCTGTACCGCCGCAGCCTGGGCACATGACAGTTCCCACGTTTCCTCTCCTTTCGCGAGAGAAATTCCTGCTTTCGCAGGTCGTCGTAAATGTGGCTATCCATAGTACTATCTTCACAATTGAAGAGCACCATGGAAGGCCCAATAGTATTATACTATAGGAATCTATCATACGCAATAATTACCATAATATGGTCCCTCCCT
>DATKGO010000078.1:0-2783 GCA_035510695.1 Patescibacteria group bacterium
CGTCCTTGATCTGTCTTGCTAACGCGATCAGTTCTTTTCTTTCTTCGGGCAGTAAAGAAATTATTTTCACAGGATTATTAGTTTGTCCTGTTTTTTGGGAAAAGTCAAATTTTAACCGAAAACTTATTTACGAAAAGTATAACCCAAAGACGGTTCTGGATCCATTCCACAATCCGAAGAATCTGCAGAAGATAATTCAAGGCTTAGGAACGTTTAACTAGTTTCGCACTGTTTACAATCTCAAGAACTTCACCGTCGTTTTCAAAAGTAGCCGCTTGGGTTAATCTTTGATATTCCAAAAGATAATCTGATAATGCTGCTGCTTTCTCCTTAACGTCCAACCTCAAACTTTTCATTTTATCCGACAACTGTGCCACTGCGGGCTGTTTCATGATATTTTGTCTGGTCGTTCCTTTATCTTTTGCCGCGGCTTTGGCTTTTTCGGCATTTTCACGATAAGTAGGATTATTAGCGAAGCTGTCATCAAATTGTTCTTTTGTTTGCCGCAATTCCAAACGAATTTTTTCTAAACTGGAAAGATGACTCTTAATCATCTCTTCAAGACTAAGAAGAACCGTGGATTGATCGTCTGTAGAAGCAACACTGGTATTCTCCTTCTCTTCAACTATTTCCGCTTCTTCTACAGGTTCAACTACTTTATTTTGGTCATCCATATGAAATACTATACAGAGTAATTTTTAAATTTTCAAGTCTCAATTTTAATTTTCAATGAATTAACAATTTAACGCAATTCAACAATTTATTTTTATAGTCTATAATACAACTATGAAGCGCAATACAACCATTGACCTGCTGCGTGGAATAGCCACAGTTGCCATGATCCTTATTCACACCAGCTACTATTTTATCGGCAATGATAAACTCGCGTTATTCATCTGGAATTGGAGCCAATTCGCCGTTCCCATGTTTCTTTTCTGCGCGGGATACGTTTTCTTTTTAAAAACAAGCAATCTAATCGCGTCAAAAGCGACTATCGCAATTCAACAATTTTATAATTATTTACGTAAAAGACTTCCGCGTCTTCTTGTTCCTTATTACATTTTCTTAATTTTTTTTCTTATTGTTGTTCTTCTGACAACCCCAGCCAAATTAACATTAAATTATTTCTGGCAAAGTATTTTTCTAATTGGCGGAGTGGATATCAATTGGTTGGTTTTACTCATGCTGGAATTGGCAATTCTCATGCCGATTATCTTATGGCTAAAAACTAAATATCCGCTAATTTTCAAACTCTATATATTTTTTGCAATTCTATTTTCTATCTTAATAATGTTTTTTCCCTTATCGGATCTTCATTGGAAATTGGAAATTGAAAATTGGAAATTAATTCAGTGGTTTCCCTGGTCACTGGTAGAAATAGCGGCAATTTATTTTTTACCGGAAAGTAAACTCATTCAAAGAAAAATATTGTGGCTTTTATCATTAATTATTTTTTTTGTAGTTTATTTTGTACTTATAGCAAATCATCACGATGTGTCATTTATCAATAATAAATACCCGCCGGATTTATTAATCCTTTCCTACGGAATTAGCGCAATTGGCATACTTTATTGGGCTGCACAAAAAAATTTCTTTCAAAAATTTTCGTCATTCTTAAGTTTCATCAGCCAACATTCTTATTCAATTTATTTTATCCATTATTGTCTATTAATTTATTTCGCGACTTGGCTAAACAAAATCCATACAACCTGGTATTTATTCTTCCTCATAGTTTTTCTCCCAACTCTTTTTATTCAATATACTTGGGGGAAAAGCAGGTCTTGACATTCACTTCTTTTTTACTCTACTATAAATATATGGAACCTACAACTCCGACACCACCATCGCAGCCCACACCACCCCTGTCGAACCTTGACAGTTCGCAGGCGAGCTCAGTCGCTAATGCTCCTTCCGCTCCACCTACAACGCCGCCGGCTGATCCGCAATCAGTGGTTGAACAACCTGTGGCACCGATGAGTCAACCCGAAACAGCAACGACACCTCCTCAACCAATGTCCACACCGCCAACTGCTCCTACGCAATCAACTGTCCCTGCGCCGCAGGATGTTCCGACTCCCCAAGCAAACGAAGATCCACTACAAACACCCCTTACGACAGCTGAAAGTACTATGCCTGTCGCTCCGGTGATTCCGCAACCGGAAGAAGTTGTTCCTCCTTCTCAACATCCAGCAGCACCTCAAACAAAAGGCAATAAAACAATTTTCCTGGTTGTTGCCTTTGTGATTGTGGTAATTCTTGCCGCAGCCGGTATCTATCTTTATATGCAGCAAAAATCAGCACTTGTTTCAACTCAAAATATTCCGGTACAAACAACTGTTGCGGTAAGTCCCACAGTTCCACCGGTTCCTACTGTTAACCAGGCTGTACATGACACCAGCGATACACAATTAAATAAAGATATGACTAATATCAATTCAAGCGTCAGTGGCCTAAATTCAGCTGTAAGCAATGTTGATCAAAGCATCACCCAATCCGCCCAAGACAACCAGCAGTAAGCCTCGTCTTATAGCATTTTATTTCTTGTTATGCTATAATTGAGCTATGTTAGAAATTCAAGAAGGTACAATGCAAGGGTGCGAAAACCTAAAAATAGCTTCTCCTGATCAAACGCCTATGGCAGTGTATGGTGGTACCCTTTGTCAAGACACCAATTTAAGTATATCTCTCCGACCGCGACTACCCTGTAGTATTAGTTTACAAAATAGACTTCAGCCGGCGTTTTGTACTTGAGCGATTGATGTAAATAGTCATTGTTGTAACGA
>DATKGO010000079.1:0-2851 GCA_035510695.1 Patescibacteria group bacterium
CGGATTTAGTACATTATTTTTAGCAAAAAAATGCGAATTAGGCTCAACTTCTTTTAATAAATTAGTATCTGTTTTTGACAATATTATTCTCTCCGTAGCCTCAAATTAGTTGTTTTACCTATAGTCTCGGGAAGTCAGGAAGTCTTTAATGCCTTAGCAGCAGAAAGTGATATTGAAATTACTGCAGGGTCTTATTATGTAGGTTATCAAAAATTTGAAGCACCTAAAATCTAGCCTCATCCACCTTCCATTTTCGCTCAGAGGACGATCGTCCTCTGGATGAGGTCTAGCTTCGCACCCTTTATTCGTCGTTCATTTTCGTTCTTGCACGGAACGAGCAGCGTTAAAAAATGCTGAAGTGAGCTATCAGGGGGAATCCCGCTCCGAACGAAGTGAGGTGACGGAAGGGGGAGGACAATCCCCCGATCAGCGAGTGCAAGTATTTTAGCTGATCGTTTGAGTGCAAGAGAGCTTTGCGTACTTTCTCGGCAGAAAGTACAGAAAAAAATATGACAAACCTCATTTTTGCTGTCTAACAAATTCTCTGTCTAATTTCTTATCAAATGTTTTAAATAATTTCACTTTTTTCGCCTTCGCAAAATATAAATTATAACAATCTTCTAAATCCAAATTCGTTTTCTCAAATAACTTTATACTATTAAGCAATATTTGCCTTTCCTCTATCTCAATAAAAGTAAGTTTTAATATATTTTTTAACGCTTCTACTATTTCTGTTTTTTCTTTCTCATAATAAGAGCCTAAAACCCAATAGATTTCGAAGAAAACTATTGTTGAAGTTGTTAAGGCTACTTTACCTTCAGATGCAGACAAAAAAAGCTCTTTTACAGTCTTATGCTGTTCGGAGATATCGTTTAGTAAAAAACGGAGAAAATAATTGGTATCAATAAAATTCATACCTTTTTATTGCGGAAATATTCGGTTTTTGCTTCTTTAATAATTTCGTCAATATCTTTACCTTTCCATTTTTCAGGCATAGCTATGGAACCGGCAAGTTCTTCTACCAATTGCCTGAGTGGAGTCAATATAATTCGCCCGTTCTCTTCAGAAACAGCAAGTTTATCACCGCTCATAACACCTGCTTTCCTGGCTATAAACATGGGAATTGTTAACTGCATTTTACTGGTAATTGTCGCGCTTTGATTCATACAAGGAGATTATACAAAAGTAAGGAGAAAATGTCAAGTCCTTACTTTTGGGTTAAAATCTTTTTTTGAGGGATTTCTTATCCCGCTTTACCCACCACTCATCATCTTTTTTCGCAAACCACCAATCATCGGAATTCGTTTCTAAAATTTGGTTTGCTAACGAAATTGCAGTTTTCGTCTTTAATCGTTTAACTGCCGATGGTAACCAACTTTTAGCTCGCGTATTTCCAATATCCACTTCTTCTTTTAACGACAAAATCCAGTCCAAATTATCGGCATCCTTAGCTATAATTGACTCTTTAGATTCTCTTTTACTATATTCTTGCAATATACCCAACAAATCTTTTCCGAAGGGCAAGGTTGAAGCTAAATCATTCATTGCATGTTTTTCATCTGCTGAAACGTATTTTTGATGAACATAATTTAAATCGCTGGTGCGCGCTTCAGCTAAATCGTGCAATAAACACATTTGTAAAACTTTTCCCATATCTACATCCCCTTCAAGCAAAGCCAATACATAGCCTGCATAAACTGTTCTATTTGTATGTTCGGCGACTGACTGTTTCCCACTACCTAAAAAATGAAAACCACTGCGGGGTGTTTTGGAAAGAATACCAACTTCAAAGAGAAAATTTACGATAGCTTTATTATTCTTTTTCACGAGGTTATTGTAAACGAAGATACTCTAAAACACAACAGTAAGTGGTTCACAACTGTCAACCTCGTCCACCTTCCACTTGGCCTAGCTTGTAGATAAATCTTCCTCTGCCAAAATAAGCAGCTTTTCAAATATCGGAAAATGCTTTTTATATTCTGGATTCCATTCAAAGGCTAATTTATCAAATTCTTTCCCACACTGCTCAACCAAGGCAATAATATCCTTTTTTGATGTTCCGTTTAATTGGATATTCATTTTCTCCAATAACTCATTTTTTACTCCGCCAATTCTGTGAATATCTGTTCCTGTTTCACGATCCCGAAGCCACATGCAAAGACTTAAGCATTTTCTATAAAGTTCCAAAGCCAGAGATAAACTAGCCAGTAAATCATTTCGAACGGTTCTTGTTACAGCCACAAATGACCAATACCAAAAGTCGTTTACCAGCTGTTCAAACTGATAAGAAGATTTATATGGTAAGGATAAAGGGGCATCGTTTAGTAGCTTGGTTACTGACTCATTTTTGGAGAAAATTATTTTCTGTCTGGTGATAAATTTCAATTCGTGTTCAGCATTAGATCGAGTTGCAATAACTAAATCTATTTTTCGAAAGTCTGAAAAGATAACTTTTACATTCGCATGGATTTCATCAGCATTTTGTTGGATTGCAAATATCTCGCCCAATGGCTTCAACCACTCTTGTGAAGGATAAAATTTATCCAACGATCCGTCTCTAATAATTAAAAACACATCGTGATCAGACCACCTATCTAGTTGCACATTAAGGTTTACCTGTTGATCCAAACAAACTTAAGGATACAACATCAGGGTTATTTTTTAATTGAGTTTCTAATTTTTCAAGCGTTTCTTCTCGCCAGGAGCCATTAATCATGGTAGGCATCCCTCCTTGCTAACTGAGCAACAACTCAGGATGCCCCCGTCTAAACCGGACAAGCCCAATTGAGGCATCCGGCTTTCCGATACACAACACTTACACTGATTTGCATCAGTGTTACTAAAAGTCATT
>DATKGO010000080.1:0-2101 GCA_035510695.1 Patescibacteria group bacterium
GGCTATGGTTGGTGATCTCATCAGGCTGCTTTCTATCAGAAAGTGTCCAATTTTATTTTATATGTGATCCATTAATTGCATACCTAACTCTACTTTGTAACAAACCGTTCTCTCTTTGTCTCATATTGAGAATTGCTGCTGACCTATTCGTGCATTTGACAGGAAGGAGATACCATTGTGGGACCTTTCGACTTCGCTCAGGGTCATTTTGTGTAACAAAATGAGCGGGGGATGCAAATTATTTGGAACCGCTTTTGGTCCATTTTAACAAGCTAAAACTTTTATACGAAGCTAATGCTTAAACGGCAAGGATACCGAGAAGTTTCATCTTTCAGACCTTATTCATTTTCGAAAGTATTCTCTTTCAAAATTAGATCCAATGCTTGTTTAAGATCGGGAAGATCCTCTTGAATTGTTTTCCAAATAACGTCTAACTTAATACCAAAATATTCGTGAATAATTTTATTTCTCGTGGCTGAGATTTGTCTCCAAGGAATAGTGGGATAACGATCTTTAAACTCAGACGGTAGATGCTGCGATGCTTCACCTATAATTTCGATATTCCTTACAACTGCTTGTTGTATAATTCGCGTTTGAGAGAATGTATCTTTTGTAAGTCCTGCTGTATCTTCCGCTATATGCTCAATACTTTCAAGCATATCGTGAATGTAGATAAGCGGATCGCGTTTCATAGAATTTGTATCTGGTCACGCATAATATACGGCTTGAGCCTAGGTTTGATCGCATCATAATCAACAAGGTCTACTTTCCGTGAGACTGCTTCTTCTAATTTAAATTCCAGATCAACAACGTCAAATAAACTCATACCTTCAGGCAAATCTACTAAAATATCTAAGTCGCTTTTTTCTGTTTGTTCACCCCGAGCAACACTTCCAAAAATAGCAGCACGAGTTACCCCTGTCTTTTTGAGAATTGGTACGACTTTCATTTGTATTTCTTCAACTTTATTTTGTTTCATAAGTATTTTTAGTATAGCATTTCTATGTAAAAAAATTCAATCTGACGAATTGAGTCTGAATTGAGTCTGAGCAACGGTTCGATTCCCATTTCCCTCTTACTCAATTTAGGCTCAACTACATTAGAAGAGTTAGTTGGAGTGAAAATTCTAGATTAGCCCGATATATTAAGCTATTCGTGCATTTGACAGGGAGGAGATACCATTGGGAGCGGGGGATGCAAATTATTCCGAACTCTTTCTCACAGAAATATTAGCGCATTTTACTAAGTTAATGGAAGTATATACGACTGTAGATGAATTATGAAAATATCGCCAATAAGATATTTCCCCTATAGTTTACATTTTTGGTATAATACGCACCATGAGTAATATAGAAAGAAATTTAATTCCTAATTCTGAGGCTGGAAAACCTGTCCAACCGATTGAAATTACTTCTGCAACCGGACGGGTTCGCTTAAAACAATATACGCCTGCCGACGCAGAGGAGGGATTTGCTCTCATTGATAAAAATAGGGAACACTTATCCCAATTTGGGGATAGGACAGCAGCGAAATATCAGACTATTGATGATTTTCGGGATAGTATCATGCATCCGAATAACCCGCAGCGTTTACGTTTCGGAATCCGAAGAGATGGACAATTGGTTGGAACCATAAACCTGACACCTGATGAGGACAATTCAAAACGTGGAGAAATCGGTTATTACCTCGGAGCTGAATTTCAAAGGCAGGGCAATATGCGAGCAGCTGTTGAGTTACTTTCCGATTTTGCATTTATGAACTTGGATTATGAAGAGCTTTACGCAGAAGTAGTTGACGGCAATACTGCCTCAATGAGCGTATTGAAAAAGGCCAGATATACATTTGAAGAAAAACGTGGCGACAAACTAATCATGGTCAAGCATAAACCGAAACTACGTGATGATTCGCGAAGACAGCCTGAAAGTGCGCATGCCGTAGATCAAGCATATGGCTTAATACACAGCAATTCCGCATATGGCGAAAATAATACGAACAGTGGTGAATGATTTGCAAAAGGAATAAAAAAGCTATAAGCTTTTATTCCTATGCTTCTTTCTGCCCTTGATCTTATCCAGCAGCTACGGATTGCCGTAAGCTCGTT
>DATKGO010000081.1:0-33099 GCA_035510695.1 Patescibacteria group bacterium
CGTTACAACAATGACTATTTACATCAATCGCTCAAGTACAAAACGCCGGCTGAAGTCTATTTTGTAAACTAATACTACAGGGTAGTCGCGGTCGGAGAGATATACTTAAATTGGTGTCTTGACAAAGGGTACCACCATAAACCTCGTCCTTGTTCCGAATTTATTTCGGGATGATGACGAGGTTTTTTTGTGTTTAAAACACAGAAGGGAATTATATGGGTAAAGAAAAAGAAGCTAGACAATTAGAGCAACGGGAAGCAATCCGTTTAGAACGGGAAATGCGAAGACAAACCGATTTACAGCGGGGGATTTGTCGTACGGACGGTCTTTTGGTAGGCGCTCCATTAAACGAATTGTTAAGAATACCTGTTGTTATGAAACAGCATGAAAGTATAGCTGAGGCGAATTGGGATGATTTGGATAAACCGTTTAGACACTCGGATGGTACGCTACGTTTAGCTCTTGAGTTTTGTCCGATTTATTCTCTCAATACTTCTCTTACCACTTCTCATTTGGATGTATTTGTGCCAAACGAACAAGGTATTATTTCCTCACGTGTGGGTATGAAATGGATCGCTACGAAAGAATGTTTGACAGAGTTAAATAAAGTTTGTCAAAAGTTTGAAACAAAGTTGGAACTATTTGCTACATTTGCCGATATTGGTGTGTTAACAGAAAGACGAATGGATACGAATCCGGAAATATTAATAGAACACGAAAATCTATATAGAAAACTTTTGGGAGAAATTTGTGACAGTGGAAATATTGGATTGAATTTTAGAAAGTTGAGTGAAATAGCACCAATATCTGTCGAAAGAAATGTGGATCAATTCGTAATTTCATCAGACGGTAAAATTCTTGACAGTAGACCGACGGTTGAAGAGTTACTTCCTATGCTGGGTTTTATCGAAGGTGAAATACCACTAAATTCCGGTAGACAAAGAAATCGTGCGAATGTTTTATTATCTTTATTAGACGGATGTAATGGTAATATTGATGTATTACGGGGACTTTTAAATACATACATTAATTACCCGACGACGAAAGATTGTGATATGCATTTATCAGTGGAGAGAGGCGGAAGTCTTTGTGCATTGCAAGTCTTGCATTCTCAAGCAGATTCCAGACAGATACCTAAATTAAATATAATAGTGAAATAAATATATGAAAAAATTTAGCAGTCTATTAATTAATATTAACGGCATCTCCGGCGTGTTGTATAAAGTAGAAAAAAGAAATACTGACCGGCTTGTAATTTATGCAATAGGAGCACCGGCAATTCCTGACAATGGTCAATTGTCTGATGCTCCATTTATTTTAGATTTTGATGTTGATCTATTCGCTCCGGATTATATCGGTTTTGGAAGAAGTGATGGATCATTTACTCCGCAAAATTGTATAAAAACATTTTTGCAGCTTTATAAAGATTTTAAAAATGGTTGTATAGCGAAAAACGGATATTTAAATTTGGAATTTTCAATGCAATACAAGGAAGTATTATTTATCGGACGCAGTTTTGGTGGATTGTATTTATCATGGTTGCCCAAATATTTGCCGGAGATAAACAATCTTTGTTTTATATTTCCAATTCTTGATTTTGTAGAATGCGGAAAGATTAAAGGAGAAGAAACTCCCGATCGGTTTTTTCGTGCAATGAATGAGGACGGATATTCACATTTGTACCGCGGTATTAATTTGATGGTTTGGAAACGACATTTTAATAACGAAGACGGATTGTGCCCGATGAAAAGTGTATCACATTTGGCAAAAACTAAGGTATTTATAGCACATGGCAAAAATGATAAAAATATAAATGTGAGACATTCAATAAAGTATCATCGATTATTGCAAAAGACATTTCCTAAAAATAAAGAACAATTCAAATTAAAAATTTATAACGGCGATCATAGTTTTTTAACATCAAATAAAGCAGTGGTAGATTATTTGAAATGGATAGGCATTAGAAAATCTAAGTAAATTTTCTAGTGGCTGACAATTTGATTGAAACCGAATCCGGAAATAAGTCCTACACCGATAAAAACCAGAAAAGTAAAAAATGCCATGCGTAATGCTTGACGTTTTGCTTTTTTGGAGTCAAAATGATGCTGGTATTCGTCATAGGTGATAATAAAAGCGATAATTCCGGCTAAAGGACTAAAAGTAATGGTCGCCGCAAAAATTAGAGCAACAGTTGTATTCACAAGTTCAGTATAGCATTTTACTTAATAATAAGCTGAATGTAAGATGGAACATATACTTGTGTTAAAAAATATATATGCATATACTATTTTATACGACATAAGTTGTTATGATTACAGAGATATTTATATTTGCTGCTTTCTTATTAACACCGCTTGTTAGTTTTTATATACCAGGTGCACTCGTTGTGCAATATTTTGGCAAAAAGTTTTCTCCTTTAAATAAATTTATTCTTTCTTGGAGCGTGGGATTAAGTATTTTTATTTTGTTAATGTATTTGTTGTCGTGGATAAAGTTTCCATTTCTTTTACTCTTTATTATTTTGGGTTGTACATTATATGCTGTTTTGCGCAAACGGAATATTTTTAAAATAAATTTTTCCGACATAGATTATATTTCAATTGGCATAATTATTTTAGGCTCCTTGTCATTTGTAGGAATTACATTTTTTTCAGGACTTTCTGTCTCTGGTGGAATGCAGTTTATTGGTACGGTGAATCCTACAGACGGGTTGATGCATTTGGCAAATATTAAAATGCTTCTTAATACATTTCCCCCAGTCCATCCTGGACTTGCCGGATTGCCACTTCGTGGATACCATTATTTTTATGATTTATTATTAAGTAGTTTTGTTCTTTTTTATCATTTTAGTCCTGAAGATTTACATTATCGATTTTTCTCTCTTTTTATTTCATTATTTTATGGTTTTTCTTTTTATCTTTTCGCAAAAGCGCTTACAGATAAAAAATCTTCACTAAGATTTATTTTATTTTTTGCCTATTTTGCCCAAGGTTTTGCATATATTATTTCATTCTTTGTTCCTGCAATCAGTCCCACAAATGGTTTTGGCGTAGTACAACCAATAGAACTTATCCTTGATCCTTCAGTCGTGTTGTCGATCGGAATGCTGCTTTGTGGTTTTTATATTATTCTAAAGATGGAAAAGTCCATAAGTGCTGCAATAATTGGGGGAATAATTTTGGGCATATTGAGTGAGGTAAAAGTCTATTCAGGAATTATCGGGATTATAACCTTAGTTAGCTTTGCCATATACGCAGTTATTATAAAGAAATCGCCAATTCGATCTTATTTAATTTCGATTATTACAGTGGCAATAACTACTGCCATTACTTTTCTTCCCAATAATATGAACGCCGGTTCACTATTATTTTATCCATTATTCCCTTATGAAAATTTTATGCAGCAGGCATTTATTACTAGTTGGCATTGGGAAATTGTAAAAACAATTTATGCACAGCATCATAACCTACCACGGCTTGTTCAAATGTTTATTGAAGCAATAGCTGCATTTTGGGTTTTGTCATTGGGAACTAGAATAGTAATTATCTTCGGTATAAAATCTTTTTTCAAAAAAACCTTTTGGCAGAAAAGTGCAAATATACTTACATTACTTTTGATATTAATACCTATTATTATTTGTTCATTATTCGTTGAATCAATTTCCATATTTGATACCAAACAATTTTTTTGGATAGCTGCCGCACTTATAGCAATTCCGGCAGGAATATTTTATGGTAATTTATTCAAGTATGTTCCATTTTGGGCAAAAGTCTGCATCGTAGTTTTATTAATTTTATTTTCCTGGGGAGGAACTATAAATAATGAAAATGGTTATGTTTTTCATCCCACTCCTAAATTAATTTCAAGAGATGAAATGTCGGTTATTAAGACAATTTCCACAAAAGTTGATGATAAATCTTTTATTGTCGTTGTTCCGCTATTTAATAATAAACCGAAGACAATACGGGATTTACAATGGTATCCTGGTCCATATATCACAGGATTAACAGGAAGAACAACTTATTATGAACCTGAGAGTAATGCTTACTCACTTCAACAAGTCTTTTCGATTAGGCAAAAAAAAGTGCTGGAATTAGCATCGGCTCTGAGTACTTGTAATATGAAAGGAGCAGTTGAAATTATGAATGGGATTGGTTCACCTTATTTGGTGACGTTTACTCCAATACACTGCCAGAACTCATCCAATTATTTACAAACTGCTGCTGCGGCAAAGAGCTTGGAGTTTTTGGTAGAAAAAAAATAAATATAATTAAATTTGGCTCAATATTTATTTTATTCATCAAGATTTTGTTTATCGTTTGAGTTTAGTTCTTCCCACGATTTTTTTCTTCTTCGTGAAATTTTTTTAAATTTCCATCTATAAATTAAAACGCCCACAAAACCGGTAAGTATGGCGCCCATGATAAATAAGAAGACTATCAAACTGCTTGGGCCTGCAGAGACTGGTGTTGGAGTCGGAGTAGGGGTATTAGCTGGCTCCATTGTCGGCGTATCTTGAGAAGAATCGTCGGAATTGCCGCTTAGATCTGTTGATGTACTATTATCAATTGTTGGCGCAGGAGTAGAGGTTGGAGAGCCGCCGGCCACAGCAGATAGCTCATTGGAATTACTGCTGGTAGAACAGCTATTGGCTGCTTCGATGGCGAAATAATAAGTAGTGCCATTTGAGAGCGAATTAACTGTAAATGAAATTGTGCTGGATCCGCCAATATTAGGATCGCCATATTGATATTGTCCGCTGGCAGTGCCATAGACAAGAACATAATGATCAACATCGCCAGAAGAGGGGGCTGTCCAATTAATTGTAATTTGTCCAGAAGAGTTTGATGTTGCACTTGTAAGATCAGGAGCACCGACAGACGAACAAGTCGGAGTAATAGTCGGAGTAGGAGTAATGGAAGTGAATGTAACCTGACCGAGAGCGCTCAATTGGGTATTTGATGAATTATCGGTAACTGTAATATTATCTGTTTGGGCGTTGGTAGAAGTAATAGTAAAAGTGGCCTGCCCCGATGAGTTAAGATTAGTCGAAGACGGACTAAAAACCGCAGTACTGTTATTTGGGTCGGTAAAGCTGACACTGTCGCCTGAGAGTGGATTACCGGAACTGTCTTGTAAAGTAACTGTGACGTTTACGGTCGATGAGCCGTCGGCCGGAGCCTGGTTGGAAGCGGAAAGACTGGAATGGGACTGATCAGGAGGATTATTTGCCAGAACAATTTTACTTGGAAAAACTGCAAATAGCAAGCAAAGGCAAATGCATAGAATGACTACTTTAAGATTGTATTTCAGTAGTTTCATATAGAGTTATTCTCTATGATACCTCAGGTATAAGTCAACTATATGGACAGTTTCTTAAAGTAGGCTTAAATATCTTTGCTGAAGATTTGTTATAATAAAAAAATAATATGCAGGAGTTGAAGTTAGGGAAATATCAGCATTATAAAACGAGGAATTTTTATAGAATCATAGGACTTGCGAAGCATAGCGAAACTCTGGAAGATTTAGTAGTGTATGAATGTCTTTATGATAATCCTCGTAGTAAACTTTGGGTTAGACCGGCAAAAATGTTTTTGGAAAATGTTGAATTAAACGGAAAAGAAGTTCCGAGATTTAAATATATCGGAGAATGATTTTTGTTGAAATTTAAATTTTAAATCCTAATATTTCAAAGATAGTTTTGTTTTTGGCTTGCAGTAAGAGTTCAAGTACTTTTGGAGTATTAAGATCATCGTCCATGATTTGAGAAAATTTTTTTGTGTCCCCATCTTGAAGATTGTCTTTTAAAGAGTCAACATTTTTTTGCGCGTTTTCTAAATCTTCTTCTTTAAATTCCCAAGGTTCTCGATAATGGTGAGAAAGTAAAAGCCAGCGGATTGCATTGGCGGAATATTTTTTTAATAAATCCGAAACCATCACTAAATTTCCTTTTGATTTGCTCATCTTTTCTCCCTGATATGCAACTTGAGCAGTATGAATCCAGAATTTCGCGAAAGGAATTTTCCCGGTTGCTCCTTCACTTTGGGCGATTTCCGCTTCATGATGCGGATAAATTAAATCCGTACCACCGCCATGAATATCAATTTGCTCACCCAAAGAGGAGATACTCATAGCGCTGCATTCCAAATGCCATCCCGGCCTACCTTTACTAAATGGGCTGTTGAAAAAAGGAATGTGCGTCGGTTGATCCGGTTGAGCGGCTCGCCACAGCGTAATATCTAATTTGTTTTTTTTGTCGGGATTATCCACATCTTCCTCAAAATCTCTGGCAATTTTCAGCATTTGTTGTTGGTCCAAACCAGAGAGTTTTCCGTAATCTTTTTTTTTGATAACATCCAAATAAACGCTTCCGTTGACTGCATAAGCAAATCCGTTATCGATTAATTTTTGAATCAGCTTAATCATAAAAGGAATATTTTTTGAAGCATAAAGATAATTAGTCGGCATAATCCAGTTGAGAGATTTCATATCTTGTAAAAATTTATCAGTCCAAAATTTGGATAATTCTTCCCAGGAGATATTCTGTTGCTTGGCTCTTTCAAGTATATCGTTGTCCCGATCATTGATATCGGTTACATTTTGCGTGTAATTAACTTCATTGCCCTGAGATTTTAAATACCTGATCAGCACATCAAAATTGATATAGGTAAAAGCGTGGCCCAAATGAGTAGTGTCATAGGGAGTTATGCCGCAAACATAGATGGAGATTTGTTTTGGTTTGATGGAAATAAATTCCTCTTCCGTTTTGGAAAGTGTATTGAAAATTTTCATAGAATACTATTGTTAAATTGGAAGAGTTAATTTGATAAAACCTTCTGCGAATTTATAGCCTTTTTTCTCTCCTAGAGCTTTGGCTCTTTTTTCTATCCATCCCAGATTTTCTTCTTTAACTTGGCTTTTGTGTGTCAGAAGCGCTCGGCGTTTAGTTTCAAACGTAGTTGAGATATCGACAATTTCAGTCGGTTCCTCAAAAGAGATAAAATAAATAGTTGGTACTTTATGTGGTTTTAATTCTTCTTTTTCAAGTTCATTGAAAGTCAGTCTGTCGCGAGCCATGGGAAAGACAGCGTCCATTGCCGCAAGTCCTGCAGCTCTATGATCAGTATGATTTATAAATCCGGTTTTTGCGGAATAAACAAAAGTGGGATCAAGCGTTACTACAATATCCGGTTTAACTTTTCGGATTACTCTGACAATTTCTTTTTTTAGATTTATATCGGCGACAAGCTGCGTATCGTTATTTTTAAGAAAAAAAACATCTTTAAGTCCTAAGATTTTCGCAGCTTCCCTTTGTTCATCTTGGCGGATTTTTATAAGTTTTTCTTCGGTCATTTTCGGATCATCGGATCCTTTTCTTCCATCGGTACAAATCAAATAATAACAATCAGCGCCTTCTTTCGCCCATTTGGCAAAAGTTCCCGATGCGCCGAAATCTAAATCATCAGGGTGCGCGCCTATGCCTAAAACTGTCATAAGAAATATTTTAACATGGATGTCAAAAATTCGCACACTCAACCTTAATATTTAAAAGGGAAATGCGTTGGAGTCGGTGTTGGTTTATTCGTGGGAGTAGGTGTACGTGTTGGGGTAGGTGTTCGCGTTGGAGTTGGAGTTACTGTCGGTTTTGTGGTTGGCGTTAGAGTTGAAGTCGGTATTGAAGTTGGCATAAGCTTAGGCGTAGACGTAGGTGAAGGCAGCAAGCAGCATCTTGATCCGGCGTCATTACATTGAGCAATACTACAATTATAGGCGCCATCTTCATATGAACTTACGCAAGAGGTACTTCCACTACAGGTGATATAACTACAAATATAATTTCCTCCAATATTTTGACAGATTGCTCCACTAAAACATGTACCATTGGGATTACTCGGGCTGCATTCTGTAGATGTTATTGTCGGTGTGGGTGCATCTGTAGGTATAGCTTGATATACCGTGGCTTGCGTGGGAACAGGAGTAGAAGTTGCCGAAATATTAGAAGTAGGTGCTGTTGTGGGTTGGGCTGTCGGCTGGGTAGTAATTACAGGTGCTGTAGGCTGCTGGCTGTTGGAATAATTTGGTGTGCTGACAATGGATGCAGCTTGGTTTACCACCGAAGCAATTTGTTCAGCGCTATTGGCTTGGTTTTGAGTATTTACAGTATTAGTTGTATCTAATCCTAATAAGTGTTTTTCATCAGTATTCGTTTGATTGAAACTACTAATCAGCGGGAAGATATAAGCTGAATTTTGTTTTTCCGCTGTAAATTGATTTATGGCTTGCTGATCGACAGCCATTTGTGACAGGCTGTAATTTACAGCATCGGATAGAGAGATTTTCGCCAGATTTGCTATGACAGAGTCCGCAGATGAAGCAGTAACCGGCAGTATATTACTCACAACAGCTGCTGTAGCCGGCGTAGCCGAGACTTCATTTTTAAGCTGAAGCGGTGTCACAATTAAAGCCGAAATTAATTGTTTCTGCAGAGATAAATAGGTCTTATTGGTAACGGGAAGCTGAGTCAGTAAGTTCGTACTATTTTGTACACCCGTTATATATAGCTGCATGAAGCTGTAAGTTTGTTCTGCAGTTTGGCTTGTCTGGGGAACAAGAAGCGCATTATGAACGAGTGTCCCTAAATTATGCAGGTCATTAATGCTTAACTGTCCGGCAAGCGTTTTGTCAGTATTTGCTGTCTGACTAATTCCTTTTTCCGTTGTATTATGCGAAGCTATTAAACTTGACTCAATTTGCTCTTGAATACTGTAGGCTTCTGCCGGAATTGCGGCTTTATTATGTATAACACTTAGAATTTCTCCGGCTAAATCATCAGAAAGTATTAATTGTTGATTGTTTGCAAGAGCCACATTGGTAGTAAGGAATTGCGAATTTGTTATATGGGGAATTTCATTTTGCGCTTGTTGTTGAAGCATAATGTAGTCTGAAAGAGGAGCATTAAGAGTGGAAAGTGTGTCTTTTGAAAATGTGAGAGAGTAAGGCTGCGGTGGAATTAGGGAGATAGTATTTGAATTTGAGGAAGAGGGAATTATGGTATAAGCTGAAGAAGTAGCCTGGAGCGCGTAAGTATCTGAAAGTGTCGTATCTGTAACGCCTGAATAATCATTATAATAACCCAGACACTCGTTTGCCTTTTGGGCTATTTTTTTTGCCGAATCCGCGTAGACACTTAAAATAATGAATTTTTGATTTGCAAGATCCGGATTTTCGTTGATAATCGCAGAATTGAGTTGTGTGGTGCTGTCTTGCATTTTAGAATAGATTGTATTAATTTGAGACAATTTATCTTGTAAACAAACCGACTTTAATTGATCATTTGCCTCTTGGCTTAGCCTAATATCATTATTAATCGTTTGAATTTGTACTTGTGTGGTAGTTAAATATGCCGAAGAAGTTTGTAATATTTGAGACATGGCCATTGAGGTCTGTGTTTGCGCGAAGGCTTTTGGGAAAATGTTTAAATTTGCGAGTTTTGTATTGCCGTTTTCTGCCTGGATAAGCAGACTGTGCATTTCAGAAATTCGTTCGTTTGATAAATGCATCGTATATAAGAGTTTGTCGGAATTATTAGGAATGATATTTGCCCAAAAATCTTCAATGAGCACTTTTGTAGAATAAAAAGGGCTATTGGGAAGGATTCCCGGATTTTTAAAAGTTTGTTCCAGCGAATCGTTTCTATGCTGATAAATAAAAATCGAAAAAACACAAATGACTATGAGAACAATTATTATCAAACTTCCACAAGCGTACAATAGTATTTTGAATAAATTGGAACTTATAAATGTATAATTTTCAGTTGGAAGAATTACATTGGTTTCAGATGGATGATCTATGCCGGTTTGCTGATCTATCATACCTTTATAATGACTAAGTTATAGGGTTGGTGTCAACAGGAGTAAATTATAAATTATTTTTCGTAAATGTTACTTACCGAACAATTTGAAAGAAAAGAGATTGTGCAGAAAATTCACGATGTTAAAAGGTTTCGGCTTTGTGGTTTGCGTATTCAGATGCGCGGAGGCCGTGGTGGGTTCGGTGTTGTTTATAATTGTATTGACGTGCGCCGTGGCTTTACCGTCATTGGATTGAATAGTTATATCTCCGGGCTGGCTGCTGTCATATTCTTTGACTTGTCCGTTACTTTCGACTCTGATATGAGTTGAGGTATTATTACCGGTTGAGGTGCCAACATTATTTTGTACTTCAACTTGAGATGAGGCACCGGAGCCGTTGCTGTAAACATTTACGTTATTGTCAACCCGTGCTGATGCTTTTTGTACCATTATAAAACTTGTAATCACAATAATCGGGATAATATAAAGTATTTTTTCCATATATTTTCTTTATTTTAGTTTTATGCTTAAATTATAATATATCTCTCTTCTGTTAGATTTATGTATGAATTTAATGATGTTTTAGCAGAATTGAAATCTTTAGCCGATGCGCAAAAGGCGAAAGGTCAAGCTCGGTTTTTCAAGTCGGGTCCGGGTGAATATGGTGAGGGTGATAAATTTTGGGGAATAACGGTTCCGCAGATCAGAAGTGTGGTTAAAAAGTATAAAGATTTACCGCTGAAAGAAAGTGAGAAATTATTGCAAAATGAAATCCATGAAGTGAGGCTGTGTGCGGTATTATTATTAGTTCAACAATATAAAAATGATCCTGAAAATGTTTATAAAATATATTCAAAAAACACAAAGAATCTGAATAATTGGGATATTATTGATCTTTCTGCAGAGTACATTGTCGGTCCATATTTGGAGCATAAATCAAAATCTCAGCTTACGACATTTGCTAATTCTAAGAGTTTGTGGGAGCGACGAATCGCTATGATTTCTACCTTTTACTATATTTATCACGCTGACGATCGGGAAGCATTACGTATTGCGACGATATTATTATATGACAAACAGGATTTAATTCAGAAAGCGGTTGGCTGGATGTTGCGTGAAGTCGGCAAAAGATGTTCAGAAAAAGACCTCGAACACTTTTTAGACTCATATGCCCACGATATGCCTCGAACCACGCTCCGTTACGCCATCGAAAGGATGAGTATGGAGAAGAAAAAACATTATATGGAGATGAGGACGAAAGAAGTTGTAAAGTTATAACTTGATGAACTTTATAAACTTTGATTTGCTCTTGCTAAATTAATTTACCTGTGGCATACTGAGTGCGCATGCAGCAAATAAATCATAGAGCTTTAATTGTCAGTATTGTAGGATTTTTAATCGGGATGTTAGTAATGCACTATGCTCCGTTTTTAAAATTGTAGTAAAATATATTGCATGCAGCAAATTTTAAGACGAATTGCCCCGTATACACTTTATATTGCCTTCTTTCAAGCACTTATTGCTATGTGTTCCAGTTTGTTTTTAAGTTTGGTTCTTCATTTTACACCTTGTACATTATGCTGGTATCAACGCATCCTGATGTATCCGTTGGTTTGGATTTTGGCGGCAGGAATTATTCAGAAAAACAAGAAAATATATTTTTACGTCTTGCCTCTAAGCGTTTTAGGCATTATAATCGCTTTGTATCATTCGCTGTTACAATGGGGAATTATTCCTGAGGCTATAACCGTTTGTACAGCCGGAGTTTCGTGTGCTACGAAAAACATTGATTTTTTCGGTTTTATTACGATTCCGTTTTTATCATTGACAGCCTTTGCTATAATATCGTTAAGTTTATTCTTATATAAAAAATATGTTTAAAAATCTTTCACAAGAAACCAAAATTATTTCAGGTATTGTGTTAGCTACAGTTGTCATTCTCGTTGTCGGCGCGGTACTTCTGGGTAACGGCAGTTCCACATCTGCGTCCGATACTTCAAGTAGTTCTGGCAGTGCTCCGAAAGCGGATAATAGTAAATTAATTACTTCTGAGGCTTACCAATCTAATCCTAAAGGCGCCCAAGTTACTTTAGTTGAGTTCGCCGATTTTGAGTGTCCGGGATGCGGAGCCATGGCGCCTGTCATAAGTCAGTTACAGAAAGAATACGGAAAAAAACTTAATGTTATTTATCACAATTTTCCATTGCCTATGCATCAAGACAGCAAAATTGCCGCGCAGGCAGCTATTGCTGCCGGAAATCAAGGAAAATTTTGGCAGATGCACGATCTTCTTTTTGCCAATCAGGCCAAATGGAGCGTCAATGATAATCCTCAATCGATTTTTGACGGTTATGCCAAATCGCTTAAACTTGATATGAATAAATTTAATCAAGATATTGTCTCGCAGGCAGTGATAACCCGTATAACAAATGACGTAGCTGACGGTAATGCTTTAAATGTTGATTCAACTCCAACAATTTACATTAATCAGCATCAATATCTGGGTGATTTTTCTCTTGCAGGCCTCGAGAACGTCGTTAATACCTACATCAAGAAATAATTAAAACAATTCTCACCTTTTCCTTACCCTATTTTGCTTGAGCTCTTATGTCTGAAGCATATGATGTGTTTCATATGGGGTTCACTACAGAAATAGTTTCCTTACTCCTTATGGCAGTAATTGCCAAACACGTGATAAATCAAACAAATTTTTTTTAAACGAGGGGAGGTGAAGATTATTATGGCATCAAAAGGACGAGGATTCGCATCAATGGATCCAACTAAACAAAAATTGATTGCTAGTAAGGGCGGTAAAGCTGCGCATGCAAAAGGAAAAGCTCATAAATGGACCAGCGAAGAAGCTAAAAGAGCCGGACATATGGGTGGATTGGCGAGACAGCAAGCTTCCAGATCTCGATAATTATCAATCAAGACAGCAAAATAACGATAAGATCCTAATTGAGTGAATAATTTGATTAGGATCTTATTTTTTGTGAGCTTGTTGTAGGTAATTTACTATGCTATAGTCTTTTTTATATGACACTAAATACGCAAAAAGTAAACGAATTCGTTATTAAGGTGCTGACCGCAGCTTCGGTTAACGAAACATATAAAATAATTGTGGAGACTGCTACTCAATTATTCGAAACGCCTTATTGCTCTATTCATATCAAAGTAGATGACGGTTTCAAACGAGTTTACAGTACCTTGCCGGATGAATATCAATATTCGAATAGAAAACAGGGTTATATATATCAGGCATTTAAATCAAAAATGCCTTTTATGAAATCTTATAGAGAAGTAATTTTTTATCACCCGGAAATAAAAAATTCGAAAATTAAGCATATTATTTATTTACCGCTTTCATATAAGAATGATGCGATTGGCACATTGACGATAAATACATTAAAAGATAAAAAATTATTAAAAAAAGATTATGATATATTATTGTTATTCGGGGCATTGTCTAGTTTGGCAATTCGTCGAGCTCAATCCGAAGAGGAAATGAAAGGTGCGGTTCGTCTGCGCGATGAATTTATCTCTCTGGCTGCACATGAGCTGCGTACTCCTCTGACTGCGATTTATGGATACGCGCAGCTCCTTCATAAACGTTTCGCACATGTTAATTCGCAAGAATTAGGTTGGATTAATGAGTTATACAGCCAAACATTCCGTTTGACGTATATAGTTAATGAATTACTTGAGGTAACTCGTATCAGTTCAAGCCGGCAAAAATTTTTATTGCAAAAATGTAATTTGCCTTTAATTGTTGAAAACGTAGTGAAGAGGTATAGGATTATGGATCCTAAGCGGAAATATATTCTTAATATAAAATTGCAGGAAGGTGAAGGAATTATGATAGGGGATAATGAAAAAATAAATCAATTGGTGGCGCATTTGATAGATAACGCAGATAAGTTCTCTCTTGACGATACAGAGATAGAAGTGGCTTTAGTTTTGAGTAAAAATAATATAGAGCTCCATGTAATAAATACCGGCGATAAAATGACTAATAAGGATTTTTCTCGTTTTTTCGAAAGGTTTTATAAAGGAGAAAATAATGAAGGCAGAGGGATAGGTTTAGGTTTATATTTAGCAGAAAATATTGTGATTAATCATAAAGGGAAAATAGCTTTAAAAGATATTGGCAATAATAAAATAGATGTGGTAGTCAGTTTTCCTAAATTTAGCACGTTTTCAAAAGTAATTACTCCTTAATCATATAGCCAAACCCGCGGATAGATTGAAGAAGTTTTTTCGGATGTCCGTTATCAATTTTCTTACGTAGATAGCCCATGTAGACATCTACTACACGCGTTTCTACCTCGGATGCGTAAAGCCAGATACGGTTTAAAATCATTTCCCGCGTTAGAATTCGTCCTTTGTTGGACATTAAATATTCCAGTAATTTAAATTCCTGAGGAGTCAGTTGAATAAGTTTTTCTGCCCGTCTTACTTCAAGACTTTTGGTATCCAGTGACAAATCGGAGATTTGCAATACATCCTGGCTGGGTCCGGAAATCCTTAATCGCGCTTTTAATCTCGCCAAAAATTCATCGGCGACAAATGGTTTAGTCATATAATCATCGGCTCCCAAATTTAATCCCTCTACGATATCATTGATACCGTCCTTGGCTGTCAGAATAATAATAGGGAGGTGGGGATATTTTTTGCGGATTTCCAGACAAACCGCCTCACCGCTCATTTTCGGTAATCCCAAATCAAGTACCACCGTATCCGGTTCTAATTTTTTTAGTTTTTCTAAGGCTTCGATGCCGTCAGAGGCAACTTGTACAGAATAACCGTTATCTAGTAAGAGTTCCTTGAGGTATTTTTGCAAACCTTTATCGTCTTCAACGATTAAAATAGTTTGAACCATATTCGGTACGATTATAACAAGTATTGTAAGAATAAACAATGGTATAATATAAGAGGTATTATGGCGAAATCTAACGGTAAGAAAATTTTTTTAATTGAAGATGACAGCGCCATATTGGAAGTAATGAAATTGGTATTGGAAGAAGCCGGGAATAAAGTAATTATTGCTCAGCAGCACGAAGATTTATTATTTCAAATACAAAATGTTTTACCCGAGATTATCCTTATTGATATTCATTTTCCCGGCATAAAGATTGAAGAATTTATTACCCGAATGAAACAAAATTCCAAGCTTGCTAAGGTTCCGCTAATAGTGGTTTCAGCTGATCCGCAAATTGTAGAAATTGCTGAAAAAATAAAGGCAAATGGGTATTTAAAAAAACCTTTTTCCATTGAAGACTTGCTGCAAATTGTGGTTAAAACTTGATCTAACTTGATTGATATATAATGATCCGGTTGACAACTAGCAGTATATATGATAGATTGCTAACTACATAATTTATGGATCGAATTTGTCCCGTTATTCCAATTAGAGATGGCATCATTTTCCCAAATACCGATTCTGTTCTGACTTTTGGCAGACCAAAGAGTTTAGCAGCTTTAGAATCTTCATATTTGAACGAGCGCATTGTAGTTTTTGTCTTACAAAAAAACTCCAGGATGAATGAGCCAACCCAGAATGATCTTTACGAAATAGGAACTCTGGCTCGCATAGAACGCATGATTAAAACAGAAGGAGAAATCAATGCGCAAGTCCGCGGTCTTAGTCGTGTAAAGATTTTATCTTATGAACAGCATGATTCCTTCCTTATGGCGCGTGTTGTTGAAGTTCCCGATGTTTATGTTGCCTCACCGGAAATTGAAGCGCTTTCTAATCATTTAACCCATGAATTTCGTCGGGCAATGAATTTAGGTAAAACATCAGACTTTTTGTTATTCATGAATATCATGTCAGAAAATTCCCCGTCCGAATTGGCGGATTTGCTTGCTTCAGCTTTGGATCTTAAACCCCAAGAACGTCAGCAATTATTGGAAATTACCGATGTAAGAGAGCGTTTGCAGCGTTTAACCGATCTTTTGGCCAAAGAAATTAAAGTCCTTGAATTGGAGCGGCGCATTGCTTCCAAAACAGAACAGCAGTTTGCTAAGGGTGCACGTGAAGCCATGCTGAAAGAACGGCTGAAAGTTATTGAAAAAGAATTGGGTAACGAAGATGAAGGTGGCGAAATTAAAGAGCTTTTATTAAAAATGAAAGACGCGAAGATGCCTAAAGATATCGAAGAGAAAGTAAAGAAGGAAATTAAAAAGTTAAACGGCATGAATCAGTTTAATCCTGAGGCCGGTTATATTCGTAATTATGTAGATTGGTTATTAAGTCTTCCTTGGAGTGTTGAAAGTCAAAATAATGAGAGCATAAAAGAAGCGGAGAAAATTTTGGATGCAGACCATTTCGGTTTACAAAAAGCCAAAGAAAGAATAGTTGAGTATTTGGCAGTGCATAAGTTGACCGGGAAAACGCGTGGTCCGATTCTCTGTTTCGTCGGACCCCCGGGAGTAGGTAAAACTTCCATCGGCCGTTCAATCGCCAGAGCATTGGGACGTAAGTTTGTCCGAGTTTCTTTGGGCGGTATACGTGACGAAGCCGAAATTCGCGGCCATCGGCGCACTTATGTCGGAGCTATGCCGGGAAGAATTATTCAAGGTATTAAAGATGCAGGCAGTAATAATCCGGTTTTCATGCTGGATGAGATTGATAAAGTCGGAGCCGACTTTCGAGGTGATCCGTCTTCCGCTTTGCTGGAAGCATTGGATCCGGAACAAAATTCCGAGTTTTCCGATCATTATCTGGAAGTGCCGTTTGATTTATCCAATGTTTTGTTTATTACTACAGCCAATATGCTGGATACGATTCCGCCGGCTCTGCGCGACAGATTGGAAATTATTAATTTTGCCGGATATACGCATGACGAGAAATTTAAAATTGCCAAAAACTTTTTAGTTAAAAAACAACTGGAAATGAACGGATTGGATGATAAGAAGGTAAGCTTGTCCGATGATGCCATCAGATTTATTATAATGCGTTACACACGTGAAGCCGGAGTGCGTAATTTGGAACGCAGAATTGCCGCTGTTTTTCGTAAGATAGCCAAAAAAGTAGCCGAAGGATCTAAGGCTAAAATTATGGTTTCGGAAAAGCAAGTTCCACAATATCTAGGATCGACCAAATTCAGTGCCACCATGATTGAGAAAAAAAGTGAAAGCGGTATCTCCACAGGTCTTGCTTGGACAGAAGCAGGCGGAGAAATACTTTTTATTGAAGTTGCTTTGATGCACGGTAAGGGTAGCTTAATTATGACCGGACAGTTAGGCGACGTGATGAAGGAATCAGCAACTGCAGCTATGTCATATATTCGGTCTCGCGCTAAAGCCTTTGGTCTGTCTGAGAGTTTCTATCAAAAGCTTGACGTACACGTTCATGTGCCGGAAGGAGCCGTGCCGAAAGACGGTCCGTCGGCAGGTTTGGCCATTACCACGGCAATTGTTTCGGCTTTAACCAAAATTCCGGTTAATCGGAAAGTAGCTATGACCGGAGAAGTAACCTTACGCGGACGGGCTTTGGAAATCGGCGGAGTAAAAGAGAAAGTAATTGCGGCTCATAGAGCGGGAATTACGACAATTATTTTACCTAAGGATAATGAAAAGGATTTGGAAGAGATTCCGGAAGAAGTGAAACGTGATATCAAGTTTAAGTTTGTTTCTCACATGGATGAAGTGTTATTGATAGCCTTGGCTAAACCTTTGAGTTCTACCATCAAACAATCGGCTACTCCGACTATGCTCCACGCCCAGCCGTATAAAGTGGATTAAGGTAAAATATATCCGTCCGCTTCAACCGGGAAGTGATCAGCGCCCTTTTTGTTATGTCTTCTTACGGTTTTTGCACGAAATTTTTTTCCAAATAAATAATCAAGTTTTTGGTAATCGGGTATCCCAAGTAGATTAAAAAAATTTAACGTTTTTTGAAATAACCAAGACATATCTTTATCCGGACTAATAAACATGCGGTGAGTCCAGGGTATATGGGCAGTAAGATCAACAACGTCATTTCCCAGGACAGAATGTATTTCTTCAAGTTGTTCCTTTTTAAGGAAGGGGGTATTCAGATCTCCGCCAAATATCATTTTATTAAATTGTTCAATTATTCTGGCAATAATTTTAAGTTCTGTTAAACGATGAGTTTGACCTCCCCGAATATCCAAATGCGTATTTACAATTCCTATTTCTTCTCCATCAAGTTTTCCTTTTGTAACTAATGCAGCCATCTGAGGTGAATTCTCACGAGAATTATATAAATCATGCCACCATTCATATTCCGGTTCGGGTAAGGGTTCCATCTGAGTAGATGTATTTTTTAGTGGGAATCTTTTTTTGTGCCAAATAGTTGCCAAATTTTCCATACCCGGTTGTGTAGGTGATTCAATTTGCCATTCATCACCTAAATATGGTCGTAAAATCTGTTCTGCGTTTTGACCATCCAATGTAGAACTTTCTTGGATAAGACTAAGTGATGCATTACGTTTTTTTAAAAGATAAACGAAATTGTCGACAGCTAATTTATTTTGCCAACGTTGCGAATTGTAGGTTATGACTCTAACAGGTCGTGAAGAGGATGTTTCTATTTCTACTGCCATAGTTTGTATTATATCAATAAGTAGCTGCTATTTGTTTTTAGCTTCAACATTGGGTACAATACATCTGCGGCCCCATCGTCTAGTGGCCTAGGACGGCAGGTTCTCATCCTGCAAACCACGATTCGAATTCGTGTGGGGTCACCGAAGGGAACGTGACTATCCGAACATTCACGAATTTCTTGATATACGGGGCTAATCATGCGATTCGAAATGCCCGGATAATCCCACTCGAGTCCCGACAAAAATATCGAACCAAGCAGACATCGAAGCTGGCTAAGGGTAGATTTTGAGTACGTATAAGCCAGATTTCTAAGTTTTGACTTAATAAATGCCTCTAATTTGTCTATATCATATTGAGTTATCAACGAATCGTTCTTTGCGGATTGAGCAGCGATTATTTTATTCTCAATAACTGCGCTTTGTTCTTTAAATATTTCATCCGAGTAAGTTCCAGCTAAATTCTTTTCTACAAGCGTTTGTCGTAATGCTTTAAGCTTGGTAATTTCTTCATCCGCATACTGCCTCTTTTTGTTTATAACAGTCATTTTCTGGTTGTATGTTTTAATGAGGAGCGCGATATATAGTTTTAAGCCTTTTTCGCTTGGGCTCATCTTTTCTAGATATGCAGTTATATTTCTTTTTGCGTCAGTTAGTGAAACCGACTTGGTTACGCATCTGCTTCTACAAAAATAATATCCGTATCGACACGTTCTTCCTTTACTCCAAGCTCCGGTAAATGGAGTCCCGCACTTTCCACATTTAAGCATTCTCCGCAACGGAAAATCCTCATTATCTCTGCCTTTTCGAGCAACAAGCGGCGTGCTTCTGTTTCTACCGTCTAAGATTGATTGGATTTTATAAAATTGATCCTCTGTAACCATTGGAATATGCTGCCCTTTAACCTGTTCTGGGTATTTCTCTGAGGTAAGGATTCCCATATAAAATTTATTGCGAAACATACGCTGAACGGTATTAATTCGTACCTTATGTATTTTCCCTTTGTAGATTAGATTTTGTTTATTAAGTATTTCAGCAATTTCCCGTAAAGTTTTTGTTCCTGTTGCCATAAGATCCCAAACGCTTTTTAACTTGTCAAAACTATCAGAATCTTTCAAAGCGTAACCACCCTGGTTCATATATCCAAGGGGTGTTTGATTTGTGACAAGTCCGGATAGGAATCTAGCCCTCATGCCATTTTTCGTTCGTTCTGAGCGAACGTCGTTGTCATGTTGAGCAAAACTTGCAAGAATTGTCTCGAGTAGTTTTTCGGTTGGAGAATTACCTGTAGGCTCATTTGCCGACATAATTGCAATGTTATAGTCAGCCAATCTTTTTCGGATATATAAATAATCTGATGTTTGTCTTGAGAGTCTATCAAGCCTATACACGAAAACTGCTTGAATATCCTTTTTGTTTCTTCTGCAAAATTCGAGCATTTTTAATAATTCCGGTCTTCCGGTAATAGTTTTTGCAGATTTCCCTTCTTCTCTAAAAACTTGAGTTATTTCAAATCCTTTAAATTTGGCTTCTCTCCTACAGATTTCTTCCTGCGTACCTAATGAAAAATTTTCAACCTGCTCTTCGCTTGACACGCGGATGTAAATGAGGGCTTTTTTAGTTGTAAATGTGGGAAGGACATTAGGTATATCCATATTATTATCTTGTATTTAATAATTCGTTTAGCGTTTTACCATCAAATGTGTTTTTTTCATATTCTTCCAACCAACTATCAACTAAAAATTGCAGTTCATTCACTAAACTAAACACTTGTTCATCACTTAAATTGTTAGCACTTTCACCTAAAATATCTCGTGCTTCTAGTATTGTTTTTCGTTGCTGATCCTGCACTGAGAACATCTCGTTCAATTTTTCGTATGTATCTGTACCCTGTGATTGAAATGAGGAAATAGAAGATGAATTACTCTTGTTTATTTGTTGTTTTCCACTCTCATTCATATTTAGTAACTATAAATATATTTATAGTACTTTTAAGCGTGTTTGTCAAGTGGTAATGAGGCTATTTTCGTATTATTTACTAATTTCTTCAAGCACTGATCAAAAAGGCAGCTTATGGTTTTTCTCAATGCTTGGTGAAAATAATATGCTTTGAATACTTCAATCTTAGAAGAGGAAAAATATAATAAATGCTAATTTAATTTATTTATGGAAAACGGGATTTGCTGAGTTTAACTCTTACGCAACTAGAATTTTGGTAACATTCGTTGTAGTCTTTTTCTGAATAGTCCGCCCAATGATAGAAAACTTAATAAGCCTGTTACAGCAGCTACGTTTCTTGAATCACTTCTATGAGTCTCGATAGTTCTAGCTCTTTGATAATCAGGTTGCGTAAGCACTACTGATTCAGCTTGATTTACCAAATTTTCAACAGGATTTATATCATAAGGTTTTGAGAATTCTCCGCTTGGTTTTGGAAGCATATCATATGCTTGTTTTAAAGGCTGTTCTATTTTTAAAGAAAAGTCACCGCGAGGAACAGCAAAAGAATCCATGGCAGCTTGTATATCTGCTGCCGCATCTGCTCCCCATGGGTGAGTTAATCCCTCCATTGGTTGTAGTTCTAACTTTGCCTGTCCTAATTCATACATGCCATGATCGATATTATCCAAAGAAAGAGGAGTATGAACTGCATGTGCTTGTGCATTTAATGAATTATATGACTGGATAGCATCGACTGCTTTTAAACCAAAAATAGAAGCTGATGCTACAAACACAGCTGCTTCAGCTGCCTTTTTTGCTTTATATAATACAACTCCGACTGCTTCTGACCTTCTTTCTCTTTTGGCTAGTCGGACGTCTTGCTCATATTCTGCAACTGTCATCCACCGGACGTCACTTTGCTCTATCATAGTGGGTATTATAGGATATAGTGTCTGACTCGTCAATAAGGTCCTACATTTGCAGATAATTCATTTAATTTATTCTGTCTTTTTGCAATCCTTAAATTATTTATAGTAGCTTGTATTTTTCCCACTGCAAATCCTACACCAACAGCAGGATCTATTGACGAAAGTGCTGTACCCCATAAATCCAGAGCAGCAGCCTTTTTACTTTTCAGAAATGTTTCTGAAGTCATATTATCTCCTATAACGTAATTTACTTCTTCAGGTTTTACGACATCTTCAGTTGACTGCTCCCTTGCTCGAAGTACTTTAAAAGAAGAATATCTGTCGGCTAATGCACTCAACAAGAAGACTACTGTGCCAGTAACATGAGCCGGTACAGAATCTGCGTGAACAGTGGTCAAGTTAACAGTATATAAAGCTAAGGGAGAAGCTACTGTTATTAATTTATGCGTATTAGGATGTAACTCGTACCACCGTTTTGGTACATCGTTATATGCTTGCTCAAGCGGTGTAACTTCCTTATTCATTCGTTAGGATTATAGCAAACTTTGGAAGCCTGACATTTACTTACTTCTGTAGCTGTGCTATATTCTGATATAGTTTATGCTATTTCCTGCCGTTATATATGAAACTCAACAGAATTGTCACTGTTGTCCTTTTTGTTTTACTTGCATTACTTAAAGTTCCCCTCTTGTATTTGTCACAATTTATTAAAAGAATAGTGGTGTACGCTCAGGCAGGGGCTATGTCCTAACCTACTAGGACTTTATTCATGCGTAGGTGGACGCCGCATTTAGCCACAAAGAGAACAATTATATATCCGTTCTTTATTCTTTTAAATAAAAGAAAGAGATGTGCTTTCATTTGTGTTTTGTAGTATACTCTGCCTTAAATATATCCATATCAACTATCCTTACTTTATTATCAATTATCTGCCCAATATCTAATACCTAATCTATACATTACCTGCTCAACTTAACATATTAAATTAAACTTACTGTCATTAATAATACCTGCCTCATTAAACTGCTCGTAACTGTCCAACTATAATTATGAACTATCGAGAGCTACCGGAAATAACTGAGAAACAAAGGGAAATAGTAAATCTTGTTTATCGGTTTCGATTTATTAATAGGGTACAAATCCAGAGACTATTTCACCATAAAGACGCGAAAAGAATTAATACCTGGCTGAAGGATTTAGTCGAGAAAAAATACTTAGGAAGAATATATTCCCACAAGCTTTTAGAGAATACAAAACCTGCTATATATTATTTAAACAATAACGGTATTATCTGGGTAAGATATGAAAAAGGAACGGAGTATAGTAGTGATGAGCAACTGGATTTTAATCAAATCAAGAAATTCTACGAAGACAAACATGCATCGGATACATTTATAAATCACTGTATTTCATTGGTTGAAATATATATCCAATTTAAGGAATTAGAAAATCCTGAGAAAGGTATAGAATATTGGTTTGAAACGAAAACAGAACTTTGGATACAGAAGCAATTGCATTGTACAAATATTAACGAGGATTTTAGTGAAATCAAAGACCTAATCCCGGATGCTGCTATTGATAAAGTTATAGAAAAGAAAAATTGTGTCACTGAACAATCCTATTTCGTACTCCTCATTGATGATCATGTTCCACGCTTTGCCATTCGATACAAAATTGATCAATATATAAAATTTCATGACGAAAACGAAGGAAAATCTACTGAGTTATATTTTGAGTTCCCAATACTTCTCTTCATATTTTCAACCCAACAGAAAGCAAGACAAATGGGTAAATACATCAGAAAACGGTTGGATGAAGAATATGTGAAAGATATGACTTTTATGGTAACGACATATGAAAAAGTTACGACCGATGGAGTGAGTGGAAATGAAAAGACTTGGGATACAATACAATAAGAATCAGGTTAACTATCATTTTTATGAAGATGGGAATTATGTTCAATTGTATCTTCCAATACTGAGGTATATAATTTCAGTTAAATTAGCTTATGGCAAAGTATAGAATTTATGCTCTTATTCACGGAGAGACTCTTCAAGAAGGGCATTTGTTTGGATGCGAAATTAGAAAGATGGAATTTGAAGAGCAAAAGAAAAGAAAATTTGCTCCAATAGAAGGAGTTATTTCTAAAAGTGATATTTTCGACTACCATAAAACTTATGTTACATCTCTGAGGTATGTTGATCCTCTACGTATTAAATCAGAATATATAATTGTTTGTGATATTGAAGAGGATAAACCAGGAGATGCTTTGGGTGGAGCGATAAAAGTAATAGATCGAATTACTAGATTTTTATCTCTTGCCTGCCTGAAAGACATTAAGAGTATATTCGGAGAAAATAGAGGCAGTTTTGAACCATATATTTATCAAGTTAATAAAATCTATGCTTTGGATGAAAAAGCTATAGAAAAAGATATCGATTTTAAACTGGAAAGTGGACATTGTTATTTGCCTAATAGGCCAGAGTATACAAAATGGAGAAACCCTGAGACAGAAGTATTTTTAGAAGAAATTTACAATTTCCAAGATGAGATACTTGAAAGATCACTTAAATATCTTTATGGATCCTCTATTGGTCATTTTATATTAAATAGTGGTGAAAAAATTGCGCTTGATCATTTCAAATCGATTGAAATTATTATCAATGCCTTATCAAATAAAGCTAAGTTCAAACAAAGACTTCAAGATGCTAGTATAATAATTGGAATTACTCCTGACGAGAAAGAACGAATTGTACAGTTATGGGAAGAAAGATCTAAATTTGGTGATGTAGCTCATCCATCTCCTTTCGATGAAGCAGAACGTTATCCAAATCAATTTCCTATTCCAAGTAATATTAGATATTCAGGGGGAGGTTGGGGCGACTCGATAGCAGCTAATATCCTACTAAAATACTATCGCTATATAAAAGGAGTCTATATTATTGATATCGAAGAAATTGATAAGAATTCTAATGAATTTGAAAAAGAAGGTAAATTCGTTAAAATCTATACATTTTTCCCTTTTAATGTTCGCAATCAAAATCATTTAGGATTTTATACCGAAGAAAAAGATAAAAATAGATTAAAGATTAAACTAAAAAAAGCATTTGCTTATCATTATAAAATTCCAATTAACGATATTGTTGAATTAGTATTACAACCTAATAAAAATCCCCATCTAAAAGTGATAAGGTATATGTTAAGAATATGTACGATAATATAAATATTGCTTTTATTAGTTTAATTAACCAGCCGGCATTTCAAGAACTTGTAAGTGATTACAGAGTTAGATTTGGCATTCCGAATGGAGGATTTAAAGACTCAGCATCGGAACAATACAAAAAATGGATAACTGAAGGTTTAAGAAAGTCCGACCACTTGAAGGAGCAATTTATATTTATAGCAAAGAGATGTAAAAATCTTATTCCAACTATAGATCCGATTCCAAATGTTTTGCTTGCCTATTATTTCCTTTATGGAAAAATCCCAAGCAAATTATCTGATCAAAATGATTTCAATTTTTCTATAGAGACAAGTGGAGTCTTGGGAAGTTTCGATATAATTTTTAGAGTTCCTTTAATATTTGGATTAGACAATTTTACTAAAGAGATAGAAAAACATGAAGATGAGATTGAAAAACTAGCTATAGATTCAAAATCAGTTGTCACTCTACTATCTTCAAAAAATTCTAGTGGAAAAACAAGCTTTAATCCCTCATACGATATTTTGGCAACAACACCTGGTAATGGCGCAGATGTAATCGACAGAGTTCATCGAGATATTATTTACTTAGCAGAGTTTGGAAGGATTGTTTTGAGAGAACATCTTCAAAATATGAAGAAGGAAGATTTTATTGTAAATAACTATGAGGATAAGAATAAACCATTATTCTCACCAATTCAACAAATGGGCATGTTTCTCCTTAATAGGGGTTTGTTTCCAATAGTTGAAGAATATTGGAAGCATATTGATGATGAAATTCAAAATTTTAATCAACAGACAGGAAAACGCGTGAATCGTGGTATTCCGCTTGCCAATATCGGTGTATCTCAGATTGCACAAGGAAAAGTAATAGAAGGTCTTTTTAATATTTATAGAGGTTATGCTGATGATCAGGAATGTCTTAAGCATCTTTCAACAATTACAATCGACCCTGAAAAAGATATGGCGAATAGTATCCTTTTTACCCAATTTGAAGAAAAACAAATAGATCAACTATTCAAAATTATAGTAACAACGCATCATTCAGTTTTTAGCGCAGCCATTTCAAAGCAAGATCTTTCTACATTTATTTTAAATCTAAATTCTGACAAGAAATTGCTATTTTATATAACGCTTTATCGCTTCTCATTCGCTTTATCATTAAACAATAAACTAACTACAATTATTTCGAGAAGTGAAATTCTTAGATCCCTCGCAGAATTTGCATTATGGTTTGAGGATGAACTGAAAAGGAAAAATGTATCTTTATCAGGACAAACATTAATTCAAATTCTCGACCAAAAAGTAGGCAAATTGAACCCTGTAAGTGGCAAATATACTAAAGCAGATTCATTAAATGAATTGTCTATAAAGATAACAGCAGCATTGGCGGTCTCATCAACTCTTGAAATAAAAAACGCTCGTGTGATGGGATGTATAAGAAATTTCGCAGGCCATAATATAGAACTTCAAGATCATGTTTTTTTTCATTCTTGCGATGAAATTTTTGCACGTATGCTGTCATTTATCATGTATGCAAAAACTCAAGGTTGGATATAGATAAACATGCAATTAAAAAAATTACAATCAAGAATAGAAAAACTAATAAAAAAGCACAATATAATACTCGATAAGCTTTTTCTGGTACCTGATATGCAGCAATTTTTAGATTCAGAAGGTATTACTGAAGAAAATCAAGATCGTTTAGGTAGAACATTTTCAAAAGCAGATGGACATACTGTAATCATTTTTAAGGATAATATTATAAAAAAGGAAACAAAATCTGTTTTAGGTTTTATTATTTATAATTTTAGTATTGAAGAATATAAAAAGCTAACAAGAATTAAACCATTTATATTACATTTAATACTTCATGAGATTGCCCACGCAAAAAATATTCATGAGGAAAAAGATGCAGATAACTGGGCATTCCAAAATTTAGATCAAGAATATAGATATTTTTGGCATGAACCTATAAAGTAAAATATGAATTGGTCAATTGAATTTGAATAGTACACAAAACGTTTATCGAATATAAATTATGTATAGATATAGACCAGGTTTTACAGATATAAAAAAACTTCCTCCAATTAAGCGGCTAAAAACAATTTCTCAGTGTTGTCATTTTATTAGGAACTGCATTATCGAATTGCATACTTCAACTTTTGATACTTTCAAAATTAATCTGCCAAAAGGATTAAAAGTTCCCCCAGATCTAAAAGGCGAAGAGTTATTTAATTTTATAGAGAAAACTCTCCCAAAAGAATACCCTCGACTTATATGGAGAGAAATTGTAATGGGTCTATTAAATGACTATCTTCATTTTACTTATACAAGCCTTCGAGAAGTTGATAATTTTAATATAACAGTTTCTTACTACAACATGCGTAAGCCGTTTCAGGATACACTTAAACATTTAGAATATCTCCTAGCAGATACGGAGGCATATTTAAATAAATTCCTTAAAAATTCATCTGAATTGGATAATGATTTGAAAAATGTAAATAAACCTAAATTAAAGGAGCATCTTAACAAAGTTTTAGAATATATTCCAGTTTTAAATCGCGTGGAGGACTTAATATATAAATATAGGTATGATACTACCGGTACAGCTGGCTTATATGACCAGTCAATACATTTGTTTACTAGCAGAGAAGGAATTCGAACAGAAAAATCAAATATAAATTTCGTTTATCTAAATCGATTTAATGATTTAGTTGAACAGCATTCAGAACATATTTATAGAGTTCATCTACTTTTATTACTTTATTCCTTAGAACTTTTTTCCATACACTTATTTTTAGTTAAGAATTATGAATATAATAACCTTTTAAGACTAAGAGCATGGATGTGTTTATTTATAGGATTGCATAGTGTTAGTAGCGAAAAGGAACTAGATTATAATATCATCAATCCTTTAAGTATGGTATTTGATATTGCGTGTATAAATTGCAAAAACTACTATAGTTTTAATAATTATAAAGATTATAAACGATTTGTCTTTGAAGGTTTTTATTATTGTGTGAAATGTCAAAGCGGCCTTCTAATGGGTGAAAAACTAATAATTCCAGGTATCAGTAAAAATATACTTGAATCAATGCTTGAAGTCATAAGTATTACAGCATGCAAATTAATTAATGAAAAAATTAAGATTAAGTACGAGTTTTTGTTACCTATTACGTTGGATGAGATGTTGAAAGATGACAATCAATCTTTTTTTGACAAACAGCCATTATTAAATAATCTGAGTGCAAAACAATTAAAAGAGTTAGAAATAGATTTAGGCAAATACAAAAAAATACTAAAGGAACAATACTTAAAGTATATTAAGGAACTATTATATAAATTCGCTATGACTAAGTCTGAGATCGATACTCAAAATAAAATCGCTAAAAGTTAAGTAAATTATAAGGTACATATTGCTTAATGTTTTACTAGAGTTTAAATAACCACTGCTTGGATCTTTCTAACGTCCTTTAGTTAACGCGATTGTGTGGATTATTTTTAAATTTTTGATAAATCGCTTTATTATAGAGTATGTTATACTATAAATATATTTATGATTGACACAAAAAAAGAGCAGGCACAAAAAGAGTTAGGATTGAAATTAAAAGAAGCTAGAGAAAAAGCCGGGCTTACACAAGTTGAAGTAGCAAGTAAGACAGATATGACTGACAATTACTATGCAATGATTGAGCGGGGGGAAGTCAATCCATCTTTTGACAAATTACGGAAGCTTTTCAAACTTTTGAATATTAAACTATCAGAAATATCACTTTAGTTGATTATCTTCGTTTTTGTTTTGTCAGGTGCAGCAAACTTCTTTTTCATCTGTTTGGTAAATAACTGAAGCATTTTAGAAAATATTTCTGCATTTTCCTCATTAGCGTTTAGTGGATCAACGATTATTAAAATTTTTAACACGTCATCAACTGACTCAACGCTATATTTATGTTTTGGATCTGTAACGAGAAGGTAGGCTTCCTTGACCTTTTCACTGTTTTTTGAACTCCAATCTTTAGATAATTCGTATTTAGCCATAACTTAACTCCCGTATTATACAACTTCAGGATTTTCTTCTCCAGAATCTTCGTAAGCGAGCCTGAGACGCTCAAGCCACGCAAGAGTTGGTTCGAACTGTGATGCCTTCGGGTCACCGAAGGGAACGTGACTATCCGAACATTCACGAATTTCTTGATATACCGGGCTAATCAAGCGGTTTTATATAAATATTTTTCAATTAGTAATTTAGCTTCAATATTTTATAACCCGACTGTAATTTCGAACCAAAACTAAAATTTAACAAACTAAATAGATATAGATGACTTTAACAATGCCTCTATAATATCTGTAGCTTTCCACCTTAATATTGGGGGGATATAAAGTAATGTATATTGTGACTGCAAAGTGCCTTGTTCTATAAGTCTTCCAATCCTCCAGCTAACTAGATTACACAATGAATCTTCAGGTGTTGATACAAGTATTGCTTGATTCGTTTGTTTGATGAATGGATTTAGCGAAATAGTTTTAGTAATTTCTAGATCTGTTTCAATTGGAGTATTCCTAAATTGATTATTTGCTAGGCATTCAATTGTAATATCATTGTGGTCTGTCTCTCTCTGTGTATCTAAACCTAAAATATATTTTGGCTGGTCATGAATAAGTATATCTAAATAATGGTCGATATTATTTAGCCAGACGTTATAACACATACTCAATGGTTTTAATCGCCATAGTATTTTTATGGTCATACCTGAAAGAGAAAAACCATAAAGGTTGTGAGGAATATTGAATTTGTCCATATTATAGCCACCCACTTTTTTGATAGAATTTGTTTCGTTTTTTAAACATCTTTTCAAAAAATGGAACCTGTCGATCTATATAATCAACAATTACTCTTTGGTTCTCAGATCGTTGAATTCTCCCAATATACTGGATTAGTTTTCCTTCAAAGGAGAAAGGATATACAAGAAATAAGCAATCAAGTATTGGCAAATCTAGGCCTTCTCCAAGCAGTTGTCCTGTTGCAATAAGAACTTGAAAATGACCAAGTTTTAGTTGATCGAGTTTTAACTTTCTTTTGGACGTTGAATCATCACCAGTTAGCGTAATTACCTCACAATGACTTTTCAGATAAAGATTTAAAACCTCAACATGTTCCTTTCTCTCAGTTAGTACGACTATTTTCTTTCCTGCTATTACATGTATTATAATGTCTTGAGTAATTTGGGTGTTACGGTTGCTATCAAAGACAAGAACTTTGGATAATACTTCAAATGTGTCAATCTTACGTTCAAATGGAACAGAAAGTGACGTTTCATGGATCTCAACATTTGTATTTTTTATACCCGAATTGAGTCTCGATTGTTTTTTCTCTTTATTTGGATCAATTGTAGTCAGAATCTCCCCAATATAATAATAGATTAATTTTTCATCATTATATTTTCTTTTTGGCGTGGCAGTTAAACCATATAAATAATATGGATTAAATTGTGTAATTAATTCTCTAAATGTTTTTGCAGGAATATGATGACATTCGTCAATAATGATCGTGCCGAATGTTTGAGTAAATTTTTGTTTTCCCTCATCGTCCATTTTAATAAGGCTTTGCATCATGGCTACTGTTATTTGTTTCCCAAGCGTTTTTTTGCTTCCTGAGATTTGTCCAATTTCTTTTTTCGGGATACATAAAAAGGATTGAATACGATCTATCCATTGATCGAGTAGTTGTTTACGATGAACAAGAATTAGTGTTGGTTGTGATTTATCAGCGATTAGTTTTAATCCCAATATTGTCTTTCCGGCTCCAGGAGGAGCAACTATAACTCCATATTCTTGGTCAGCTATTTCAGATAATGCTACCTTTTGGTAATCGTATAAAGTAATTTTAGGTTTGAAAGTTGTTTCATCTTGTAGCTTTCGCTTATCAACAAGCTCATATCGTAATTTTTGTGTTTTGCAAAATGTGATCAATTGAGGTAAAAATCCTCTCGGAATAAGCACATATTCTCCGGATTCACTGATTAATTTGAAATACTTTTCTGTTTGGTATGTACTTATACCCATTTTCTCTTTTACCAAATATTCCGTATTGAAAAAGTTGAGCTTATCACGAAGAAATTTTACTAATTGTGGCTGTAGGCTTACTTTTGAGAGCTTAATGGCACTTTCCATGATAATTGTAAGCTGTTTTTTATTAGTTGTTCTTGAACTGGGTAGATTAGAAGTAGTGTCCTGCACATCGTTTTCAATAAGAGTTCGATACAGTTTATCCAATGCTTGGGTACTTATTTTTCGTACTTCTTTAAGAGATTGCCATTGATCAGGTATTTCTTTCAATTCTGAATCTAGAAACGCTGTATTACCAGAAGTAATTGAAACTCCTTGGAGCGGTAAAGCGATAAGATTTCCAAAACCTTGATTTGTATGATAATCCTGGTTTGGAAATAAACGATCAAAACTCACTTCTTTTTCGAAATCAGAGAGCTTGAGTGCTTGACGAATAAGTTCAAGCATAATAGCTCTTGATTTATTTGCAGGATAACGCTCTTCAAAAAAGATCCAGACATGCGCTCCATTACCTGAGCGCGATCTTTCAATATATGCGGGAATCTTATACTCACTACATATTTCCGCAAAAGCTTTACTCTCTTCCTGCCAATTTTCTTTATCAAAATCTGCTGCGACAAAATATGAAGTATTATCAGTTAGGAGAGGATAAATACCGACAGTTTGCACTCCGTTCAAATGGCCTTGGATAACCTCAGTTGTTAATATTAATGGCTTTTTATTTGGGAAATCGCTAAACTTACCACCTTTTGCTTTAAATGCTGCGAACTCTTGCCAGTTTAACTCGTAGGCAGGGCTATAGCCGCTTTTCCCATTTTTCTCCCATCTTCTGGCATAGATGTCGTTTCTGCCTTTGAAAAGGGACATAAATAGCTGAATTTGTTCAAAGCTTATCATTAGAACTGATTATATCAAAATATATCATAGTAAGTAACCGTCCACGAGTTTCCAAGGTAGCCACAAAATTTGCAAAAGTAATAAAATATCTGCTAGGCTAATAATCCTATGTTTGTTTCACTGCCTGAATACACACAAAGACTTCGTATTGATCTAAGACGCAAAACTGTTCACAACGAAACATTAAAACGGGTTCATTTGGATCATAAGAAAAAGATAGAAGAATTGATACAGAAGAATAAACAATTAACAGAGGAGTTGGAAAAGTTCAAAAAAGAAAATGAAAAGCTCAAACAGACAATTGAAAAACTAACAAAGACAAATGAGCGGTATAGAGTAGCCCTTTTTGATCATGGTAATTTCAAAAATCCGGAGACAAAAGACAAAAAGAAAAAAGGGGGACAGGCCGGACATGCTGATACGAATAAGGATTCAGCTCGTGATTATTCCTCATTTGTCCGTCAACGTATATCTACTAAAACATGTAGTGGGTGCGGTAATCCTCTCCCCCGCGTA
This sequence comes from Patescibacteria group bacterium, assembly GCA_035510695.1. Lineage (GTDB taxonomy): Bacteria > Patescibacteriota > Microgenomatia > Levybacterales > UBA12049 > DAIDHK01. The sequence continues at coordinate 31,972 of DATKGO010000081.1, forward strand.
GTGGGCTTTAAAGAGAAAGTACTCATAGATATTCAGGTCAATACACAGGTACTCCAAAACATTATTGAGTCAGAGAGGCAATGGTGTAGCAACTGTAAAAAAGAAACACGCGCGGTCTATCCCCAATCTCTTCCTTTTACAGAATATGGAATAAATACTTTTATGGTCGTTATGCATCTAAGGTATAAAGGGAAACAATCAATCAGAACAATTGCAGTAACCTTAAATAGTATCTTAGGCCTATCAATCACCAAATCAGGAGTGTTAAATCTGCTTTTTGCGGCAAAAGAATATTTAGGCGATAAATATGAAGAGCTAAAACAAGCAGTTCGGGATAGTGAAATTATGTATAACGATGAAACAGGCTGGAGTGTTCATGGACAATATGCCTGTATGTGGATTATGGCAACAGCTGATAAAGAAAAGGCAGACGGAACAGTTCAGGCAGGAATAACCGTCTATGTAGCAGCAGAATCAAAAGGCAAGGGAATATTTGAAGAGATGTACGGGAACTCCAAAGCAAAATCAATGCATGATGGCAATCCTACGTATGAGTCAGTTACAGGGGAAGATAATTGCTTGTATTGCTGGTCGCATGTTTTACGGTTTGCTCATGAAGAAACAGTAAAACTTGATAAGACCCATCTTGCCTGTTTGATAAAGAACAGATTAGTTACTCTTTATCAAACCATCAGACTTCACATTGAATGGACAGATGAACAAAAAGAGAAAATGCTCCGAGAGGAGCTTGATAGTATTATTGCTATCCAATCAGATGACATAACAGTCAACAATATACAGTACCGTGTAAAAACCCAAAAAGAAGGGTTAATTCTTGCTCTTTTGGTAACGACTGACGGAACCAATAATTTAGGAGAACGGGAATTTCGTCCACTTGTCAGCAGCCGGAATATTTCCTACGGATCTGATACTTACACAGGGATGGAGATAACAGCTACACTTTCTTCAATTGTGCAAACAATTCACAGGGATAAAACCAAAACATTTTTCCCAACCCTAGCATCATTTTTACAAGAAGGGTTACAAAAGAAATATCCGCGTTACAAGAATATTCCCACCTTCGATACCTAAATCCCTACATCTTATTGGAAACTCGTGGACGGTTAC
>DATKGO010000082.1:0-2468 GCA_035510695.1 Patescibacteria group bacterium
CTAACCTTAACCAAGAGTTTTTGCATTATTATTTTGTTTTTGTATTATTATTTTGTATTAATGAATTATGATGAATTAATAATAATAGGAAGATCTTGAACCAATCATTAAAGGTGTCAGCATCGACAAATGCAACATCAGATACCAAGTCAATCACTACTCCAAACATCAAGAATTCAGCGCAACCCACCCCGTTGTCGTCAAACACGCCAATCAATGGAGACTTATCGAACGAATGTGGTCCGAATTTAGATCAATCAATCGAAATTCTGGACCAATCAACCACAACACCGAGCTCGTGCCTAAAGATTGGTATGGACGACTACGCGAGTGGTGGGATAGCTGGACACAACATCCCTGGTATTTCAAAAAACGACACTGTCTGCTGCAAGGAACTGCTAATTCAGGCAAAACTACAGCTGCTAGATTTATCACAAACAATCGAAAAGCTTTCATCCCAAGTTCAAACTTCAACTTCTGCCTACAAGGACTAAACGACACCTACGACTACATCTTATGGGACGACTTTCAATTCAACCACACCAACCGAAGAAATTTACTTCTACTAATGCAAGGCGACGAAATATCAATCGACGTCAAATGCGGAGCTGCCTTCACCATTTGCTGGAGAAAACCTATAATTTTCACCACAAATTTTGAAATTGATGATGATGCTTTTCTTGCAAGAATTGAAATAATAAACACCGATTAAAAAACACTTTTATTTAAAACTACATTTTATAAGGCATATTTTTACCACCATAAACAGACCAAGGAACAATAGCAGGTAAACGTAAAGAACAAGATAAAGATAATTTAGTAATCAATTCAAAATCAAGACATAAATATGCCGACTTCAAAGTAGGAGACATAGAAAAATCCTGTATAAATAGTTGTTTAAAAACATTTGAAGTCAAAGGCATAACAGGAGCAACATATAAATAACCAGGAGAATGAAATGTACCAACAGTCGAAGAAACATTATTCTCCAACATATTCTGCACACAACTAACAGAATCCATAGAAGCATCAAAAGGAACTTCATATTCACCCTTAACAGAAAAAATATCAGGAAGTTCACATCCAACATTAATATCAAAACAAGAAGATTTACATCTAGTAAATCTGCCATCACGAACATACTCATAAAAATGTTCAGAAGAATTTAAAAAAGGATAAACCTTATTAAAATTTTGAGAATCAAAATAATAAAACAAATCAACATCAACATTCTCAGCTTGATTTTGAGCAAACTGCACGTCCGACGAAGTAGGTAAAAAAACATCGGAAAAATCACCAGTCAATTGAATATAAGCACGAGATAACCTCAACCGAAATCCATAATACACCGGCAACGCCGTCGAATACGAAAACAATTCAGGAAATTTAGCGAACTGAAGGGAAGTATCTTCAACATCAACAGGCGCATCAGAAAACAACAGCTCCGTAATAGAAGACGGCAACAAACGAAAAGGAGAAGTCGTCAAATTAAACTCGTTATCCAAAATGTAAGATGGTTCAGGAATAATACCGTCAGGCGGCTTAAACTTCCAGGATAATTGCGGATGAACACCAATCCCATATTCAGTACCAGCAATTAAAGACACTTTCTTCTTATGAAAGAAATTAAAAATACGACCCTTATTCAAAGGTCGAAAAACAGAATATTTATCCAACATGAAAAAGATTATAATAATCAACAAAAGGCACAGGTGTGACAAAACAGATCAAGGGGCGGCGCAGCGCGCGCAGGGGATTAAGAGGAGCGGACCCCCCAGCGCGCACACCTGGTGCACGAAGTGGCACCATCTGCGCATGCGGAAAACACGATACGTAGGCCGGCGCGTATATGTAATACTAGTATACGCGCCTCGCTCTGGCTAACGCCATCGCGACCTCAGTGTGAGATTTTCACTATAAAAGCAACAACAAAAAGGTAAGTATTTAAAAATGCCACGAAAAGCAACAAAATTTATGTTAACAATTCCTCGTTTTGAGGAAACTTTAATAATAGAACTTTTGTTTAAAAATCATCTCAATTTAAAAAAATACGTAATAGCAAAAGAACTACATCATGAGTTGGAGGTGGAAGCCATACCGTACCATGTACACACCTACTTCGAGATACCAAACGACGGGCCGGAAGACCTGGGCGAACTACGGGAGACAATCGTATGCGGACTACAAGCCATCATGGCAGATGAAGCCCCAACCGGATTTGATTTACAACAATGCAAGCACCCCGATAATTGGATACGATACTGTACAAAAGTAAATTAATTATTTTTCATTATGCTAGGACCCCAGACCCAACTCTAACCTTAACCCTAACCTTAACCAAGAGTTTTTGCATTATTATTTTGTTTTTGTATTATTATTTTGTATTAATGAATTATGATGAATTAATAATAATAGGAAGATCTTGAACCAATCATTAAAGGTGTCAGCATCGACAAATGCAACATCAG
>DATKGO010000083.1:0-31023 GCA_035510695.1 Patescibacteria group bacterium
CGTAGTTGAATTTGAAGCCTATGCCTTACAAAATACTGATACTATTCAGAAATCTCTTACCTGTCAAAAAACCAGAAGAATTATTGAAGACCGTTTTTATTTCCCTTTTAATGCACATAATGTATTGACATACTACCTACGCCAATTCCTCTGACAGAATAACCGCTATCCTTAAAATCCTTCACCGACCACAGTGAGTAATGTCTATCTAAAACATTTTTATAAGGCATATTCAACCATACATTGGGAGTGGTAACTATTATGCGTGCACCGGGTTTTGCAATTCTATCAAATTCTTTCAACAGTGCCATTCCTTTCCTTTTGCCAAAATGTTCTATTACTTCAGAACAAATAATAAAATCAACAGATTTATCCTTAAAAGGTAGTTTTTTCGTAATATCTGAACGAATTACTTTAGTATAAATGTTATGTGCTTTAACGAAATTAATTGAGTAGTCATTTAAATCGACTCCAATAAAATTGCTACCTTCTAAACTGCGTAAAATCTTGATTAAAAATCCCCAAATTCCACGTCCACAGCCAATGTCTATCACCGTTTTATTTTCTAAATCAGGTAATAATGCTGAAATAAATGGGTGATAAATTGTAGGATGTGTTCCACCTAATTCAATTAAACTTTCACGTTTCATTGCAGCTTAAGTATACAACAAGTTCTTCTTTTTAATAACTACTAATAATCTATTAACTCTCTGCTTCCAATCCCATGTAGTCTCAATGAGCTGTTTCGCACTTTGTTGTAATTCGAAGTAATCTTTCTTATTATCAAGAAGTCGAATTACTCCCATCGCAAAAGCATCGAGATCACCAAAAGGAACTTTCATCACACCTTGTGGATAATAAGATTTTAATGCTTCTAAGTCAAAAGCAATTGCGGGGATATCCCATGCCATCGCTTCTGCTGCTGACATTCCACCACTATCATAAAGAGCAGGATGGAGAAAAAGTTTACTTTGGGAAAAAATTTTATATTTTTCTTCTCCATCTAATAGATAACCAGTAAGTAGTATATTATTCCTAAGTCCGTTTTTATCAATTTTATTCTTAACCTCTTCCCATAATGGGCCATCGCCTATCATCACTAATTTTGCGTTTGGAATAGTTCCAATAACTTTCTTCCAGATATCTATTAGTTCTAAAACACCTTTTTGTTCATGAAATCTACCCATAAATATCCCGTCATACACTTTTTTTTGCTTGCCAATTTTTGTCTTCCATTTGTTGATATATTCCAAATCAACACCTCCTTGAATAACAAAAGTTTTTCCTTCCGTTTTATGTAAAGGAAATTTATTTGTATCCGGTTCACTGGTAACAAAAATAAAATCTGCCTGTTTTTTTAACAAAAAATAAACAACTTTCTGTGAAAAATAATAGACTATGCTATGTAAACTGGGGAACTGGAGTCCACCTGATTCACGAAAACCCTTAAATGGATTCGGGGCAGTAAGATAAAATGTCCCTACCCATTTGCTATTATGGAATCGCCATTTTAAAATAACTGCCGGAAGCACATCCATTAAAAAATCCGATGCTGAATAAAAGATTTTCTGGGGTACTTTCTCACTTGGTTTGTATAAAAATAATGCAAAATAAATTGAAAAACAAATTCGATACAGATAACAAATAAAAAAGCCCAAATTACACCAAGGACTCATATTATAAGATTTAATTCTGCAATATTGTGACTCTTGTAGACTGAGTTTTTTACACATCAATACACCGGCATTCCAGGTATAGATATTCGTTAGTATCTTTTGAGCTGAGAATTGTCTTGCCAGTTCAATAAATATTCTGTCTCCCCCGGACAATCCCGAACCGAATGGCGAAAACGCAATAATTGTAAAATCATTCTTATTCATAACTTCCATGAATTTGTTTAAGTATCTCTGATTTGTTATTTACAAAAGTATCATTCGGCAGCAATTTCAAATAAATCACATCGTTATAATTTATTTTTTTTAAATATCGAGTATATAATTTCAAACTTTTACCATCTGTAGCCGCAGATACCAACTGTTCTTTATTTAGAATTATAAAAGGTATGAGCCGATCGTCGGGAAAACCATATATTAATCCTATATGAAAGGGAAAGCCAAATGTATAAACATCATTTCGTATTCCTGTTAAATCAGTAATATAAAAGACCGTCTGCTTATCTTTTGGCAAAGTAGGTACTACCTTTTTAAACGATGTAAATATACGAGTAAATCTTTCTTGATCTCGGAATCGTAGTTGGCTTCTGAAATATATAGTATCACTCAAAATATTTACCAATATTGCTAGTATGAATAAGCTGATAATTGTTGAACGTAAATATTTATTACCTGACTTAAATATTATTAACGTGAGATATATGCCAGCAGTAATTATTCCGATTTCCGGGAAATACATATAACGATGTGACGATTCCATATCGAGATTCGGATTAAATGACCAAGGTAAAATATAGTATGGTAAACTAAAACCAATCATTAATAATGAGATTATAAAAAGTTCCTTCTTCTTATTCATTATCCATAAAAATATCGAAGTATCCAATATTATTACTAACGCAACCTCTGCATACATCTTCATTAGCTGGTCGCTTGACATAAAAAATACAGAAATAATCAAATATACTAGAAAATTCACACTAAGAATTATTGGAAATATGCGCTGTAGTTTCTTTTTTGTAAAAAAATAAATAAGTAAAGTAGCCACTGTGATCAAACTAAAAAATATTACCTCAGGCTGAAAGAATGAAGGAGATATCTGCTGTAGTTTGTCAACAAAAATGTCAGGCAGAAATTGTTTTCCCAAAATTGAAAACGGAATAATTAGAAAACTAAAACTATGATTTAAAAGTAGATTGTACGCCTGATTAAGACCCGAAGCAGAAGCAGCGATAACATCTGTAGTCGGACCTATATCACCTATTACTTTCACAAAACCATATATACCAAGTATAATTACTCCTTGGGCTATGGCAAATGTTCGTTTTTTACTTGTTTGAAAAACAATTTTTCCAATCGTATAAAGCATAAGAGCAAAAACAAAGCCATAGCTTCGTACTGGAATGACTAAAATAAAAAGAGTAGCAAAAAATAGAATAAAAAACTGATTTTTTATGGTGACTTTTTCCTCAAGACAAATAAGAAAATAAAGAGTCAAACTCAGTGGAATTAATCCAACATAGGTGTTCATATAGAACACCCAATCGGTCACCTGAATACCAATTGGTGTAGTAACAAGCAATAATGAACCTAGTAATGCTAGAGTTGAATTTTTAGTTAATTTCAAAAACGCAAAATAGAATGCAAATGATCCTAGGATACGAAAAGTAAGAGAAGCAATAAAATATCCGGCCGGATTATACCCTGAGAAGGCTCGTACTAAAAATAAAATTGGATATTGAGAATTATATGGACCAACATAAGACATTATTGAAAAATATGAATAGCCGCTTCTGGAAGCATCAAATAAATTCTTTAAATAAAATAACCGCAACCAATCATCTCCATATAACGCTAATTTCAAACTTAAGAAAAAACCTAATACTCCACAAATTGATATCACTAATAATGCAAAGATATAATGGTGACTTATAAGTGAGTTAATTCTGTTCATATGTTTGAAGAATTACGTCGATATTTGCTTTACTGTAATTCTGTTCTACAAACTTTCTGGACTGCTGAGAATATGATTTCAAGGTCTGTTTATTATTGCGCAGCTTATTTACTGTTTTAGTAATTGTTTCAGGAGATATATGAATAATTTCACCGACGCTATCATTCATCGCTTCTCTAATTCCTTTCTTATCAGCAGCTATAACCGGAGTCGAACATGCTAATGATTCAAGAATTACCCTTCCGAATCCTTCATCATGGATTGAGGGAACAAGTGTCACATCCGCACTTGAGTAATAAAGTGGTAAATTTTTCTGATCAATCTTACCTGCATACAAAACATTCGGAGATTTATTAAGCGAAACTTGCTGAACTAAAGGTCCGATCCCAACAATAACCAAGAGACAATCCTTCGGCCAATTTTGAGCAGCCTCTATCGCAATCAATATTCCTTTTTCCTGCACTAACCGACCAACAAATAGTACGACGAACTTACCTTCAAATTTTAGCTTTTTCTTTGCTAGGTCGTCTCGCTTAAATAAATCAAGATCAAGCCAATACGTAAATTGATGAACTTTATCTTTCGAAATTCCTAATGCTTGAATCTCTAAGGCTGATTGATGAGACAGAGTTAAAACGGCGTCTGAAGATCGGAACAGCTTTGACGCAAACGATGTATACAATGATTTCTTCGGAAAATGATAGACACTATGTGTAGATATAACAACTCTCTTCATGAAGATTTTCCCCCAAATCACTGCAACGGTTCCAGCAACTAACCCATGTGCATGAATGACACGAGGATTATAAATTAAAAGAATAAATGGAAGAATTATAAATAAGGGCGGAAATAAATAGAGAAATTCAATTATTGGATGCTGGACGAATGAATAAAATAAACCTCTCAACCAGGGAAGACGTAAAATATTAACTTTACCGGTATGTTTTATGGAATCACTCGTTGACTCCCAAATTTTTGCAGATGCCGGTGTCGTTAATGGGAGATACGTCAATACAAATACATCATTTCCTCTGGCACTAAGTTCACTCACTAAATCGTGCAAATGTGTTTCAACTCCACCAATATTTGGTAAATAATGACATGGTAATTGAAGAATTTTCATGATTTATTTACCTTCCCAATGAGATACCCAGTCCCTCCCGCAAATAATTCACCTGTCAACATGGCAATCAATCCCAAACCTAATAATGGGTGTTTAAAAAACTCCTTCCACTCTCTATAAAAAACAGGTCTTAAAAAATATAAAGTTTTACTACTAATCGTGGATACTTGATGTTTATCTAAATACCTATGTGATTGTATTCCATAATAATATTTTTTCCTCAGTAAACTTCGCAGAGATGGAATATTTTCATAATGAAATATTTTTTCGTTTATACGATCAATTTTATATCCTTTGGCCTTTATCATATCCGGAAGATCCCAATCTTCGGGTCCCGTAATGTTCTCGTCATATCCCCCAATAGCCTCATAGACTTCTTTCGGGAAAAAACGGGCGGCATCAGTGGACTCATCTCCTGATTTATTATAAAAAGACCTTTCAAAAGCTTTAGTTTTTTCCCAAAACCGAGTACCTATCGAGACTTCTGGGATAATAATACCACCGATTTTACTATTTACATTAATTTTACTCACACATTCTCCTACTACTTTGGCTGACAACTCCATATCGGCATCAATAAAAAGAAAATAATTACCTTTTGCTTTTTTAGCACCGAAATTTCTTTGGGCTGAACGTTCCGGACCATAAATAAATACTTGAGATGTATATTTTGCAGCTAGGGAAGTAGTTCGATCCTTTGAATTATTATCAACAACTATTAGATTAATATTTTTGTAAGTTTGAATTTTAACACTCTTTAAACACCTTTCAATGTTTTTTTCTTCATTTTTAGTTGTTACGATTACTGATACAAGAGGCAATGTTGAGTTCATAAAGTTAATGATATTAGAATATGCTATTTAATAATTTCCAGCTTTCCGAACCGCTTTTATTCCAAGTAAATTGTCTGGCGTATTCCCTGGTGTTTTTTCTTAAATTCTCTAGCTGATCTTCATTCTGGATGAGCTTTATAACAGTCTTTGCCATTTTATCAGGAGATTTCTCAACCAGCAAGCCCGTAATCTTATCTTGAATAGAATCACGCAGCCCCGGGACGTTATATCCTATGGTCGGGGTTCCCTGACTGGCAGCTTCTATCACCGTCAACCCCCAACCCTCTTTATCGGAAGAATGCAGCAAAAGCCAAGCTTGCTGCAATAATTCAAACTTTTTATTTTCATCTACAAATCCTAAATATTTAATAAATTTAGCATCAAAGGCATAAGATTTAAGAAGGTTAGTTAAATATCCTTGTTTTTCTTCTTTCCCGGCTATCCATAATTCACCATTAGGAATTGCCAAATGAATTTGTTTAAATGCTTTCAAAATATCTTCTATTCCCTTATCCTTTGAAACTCTGCCAAGAAACATAAACGAAGGAAATCGTGTTTTTTTGTATTTAGATTGCAAATCGACTAACGAAATTCCATTATGGATAACTGATATATTCTTGGATTGTATTCCTAGTTTTATTAATTCACTTTTAGTAGATTCCGAAACGCTAATAAACGGTATATTTCGATATATTCGAAAAAAAAGTGGTTCAATCATATATCCAATCGCGGCAATCGGTAAAAAAATGTTTGAAAACCACACTGGGCCAGCCACTTCGTGAATTATGGCAATGATTCTTTTATGATGAATATATAACGGAGTAAAAAAAGGAATGAAATGAAAACAATCTATTACGACATCAAAATCCGGAATTTGTCCTGTTAAATAATCCCAAAAGAAATGCCAGTAGACAGTATATTGTGATCCTCTACGGATAAAATTAATATTTGCTCTTTGTTCATTGCTTCTTGCCCCTTTATAAGAAGACGTAAACCAAATAACCTCAGTCCCCTGCTTCTGCCAATATTTAACATGTTCATGCACCATGATCTCAGCACCGCCAGCCAAAGGGTGCCAAGGATCCCGCCAATTTAATACTAATATTTTCATTTTTTGTCGTAATAATGAAGAAATTTTAGACGGTAATAAACTGCTGCTGTGTCCCAAAGCATGGAGTAAATAACCTTCCAAAAATTTAACGTTGTGATGCTGCTTGCTCCGTTGAAATTAAGTTTAACCGGAGCTTCAAAAATTCTCGTATATCCAAGTTTATAGGCAACCGCTAAAACTTCTATATCAAAAGCAAATCTTTTAACTATTATTCTTTTAAAAACATCTTTGGCTACTTTTTTTCTGTAAAGTTTAAATCCGACTTGCGTATCTTTAACGTTAAAACCAAAAAGTGTATGAGTTAAATTCCTATATCCCCAAGAAAGAACTTTTCGGGAAAAAGGATAATTTACTACGGAATCCGGATGCAGTTTACTGCCCAAAATAATATCGGCGTTATTCCAGGTCATTAAATCAAGAAATAGTGAAATCTCGGATGAATCAATATCTGCTCCTGCGTCCAAAAAACCTATAACATCACCATTTGCTCTCTCAACGCCATATTTTATGGCACAGCCTTTTCCTCCATTCTTCTCATATCCATACAGCTTTATTTTACTGTTCTTCATTGCTTTAACTTTTTCGTATGTGTTATCGCAAAAACCGTCTACTACAACAATTAATTCAAATTCAATCGGTAGGGTAGAAAAAACCTGAATAAGATTATTTAAATCTTTTACGATTGTTTTTTCTTGTTTATATGTGGGAATTACAAGAGAAAGAAAAATTTGTTTATTATTCATGTGTTTGTTTAACGGCAAATGGATAATATAATACCAGAGACAGAAAAATCAAGAAAGATATCCCTATAAGTCCTATTATAATCTGAAATATACTTTGATGAAAAAAAACTATATATAAGACTTCCAGTATTGCGCCCACAAAAGTAATTAAAGCGGTTATATACGTTTTACCGATTGATAAATAAAAGTTATACAAAACAGAGGCCAACGAAAAAAAGAAAACAAAAATTGAAAAATATCCCAAATATTTTGCCATTGACGCGTAAATCTTAGCCGGGAAAAATATAGCCAAAATAAGATGGGGATATAAAAAATAGACTAAACTTAATAATAAAGAAGGCATACCTATAAGCAGCAGCGACAGAATCAAAGTATTATGCAATCGTTCCTTTTTCTCATGTTTCTGGGCAATTAAAGGAAAAAATACCACCATAATTGGCCCGGTCAAATACCCGATAGATTTCCCCATCAAAGACAACGCAGCATACTGTCCGGCTGCTATCGCGGGAAAATAATGTTTCACTAAAATAATATCCATAGACGCAAAAAGTGTTATCCCCACACTTGAGGCAAAAACGGGAATTGCATATTTAATAATGTCCTTTCTAAGTTCTTGTCTTGATAGCTGCTCATGCGCGGGGATACGCAAAAACTTCAGGAGAACAAATATCTGAAGAAAATAACCAACGACTATGGAAATCAGCAGGCCATTGACAGCTCCGATGAGACCAAATCCTAATAAAACCAATCCTACGCCTACACTTATTTTGATTAATGCACCTATGATACCAAGTATCGAAGTTGTTTTAAAACGCAGTAACCCCTGCAATATACCTGATAAAGCAGACGCGTTGAGAGTAAAAAATACTGCCGCGGCAATAAAATAAATTAAATTTGATTTTTGCTGACTGATATGCAAAAAAGCATTGATTTGCGGACTTAAAATAATAATAAAAAATGACAATAAAATGCTCATAGGCATTATCCAGATCGTTCCCTGTTTTATGAGAGATCCGATGTTTTCTTTTTTATCCTGGGCTACAAATTTGGCGGAAAACTTGGTAAAAACTATGCCAGTACAAGAGGTAAAAATAGAAAAAAAACCGAAGATTGACATAAGCGAAGCAAGTATTCCATAGTCTGCTGCCGACAATAACCTCCCCATGGAAAGGTTAAACAAATAATAAAGCAGACTCGCCATCATGCTTCCGAAAAATATAACCACGCTTCCTGAAATCAGAGGATGACCCACTAATTTTTTAATGTTGGTAAAATTCATAAAGTGGAATTATTTATTAACCACTTACAAAGCGGTATATATTCTATTTGTATTCCATCCATCGTAACAGTGTCTTCTAGGCTCCAAGTTACTACTCTACCAAATGGTTGGTGAAATAATTTTGCAGCTTTTATAAGCGCCTTTGTTTCTCTCTCTTGAACTTCTGCTCTATTTTCGACAAATGTTACTTGAACCAATTCTTTAATCTCTTTATTTTGTGTAACAACGAAATCAACCTCATTGCCCGAGTAATCCTTCCAATAAGATAATTCGTACCGAGGATCCAATATGGCTCTCCTCTGTAGTTTATGGAATACTAACTGCTCCATTAAGTGCCCCCAATTAGCTGACGAATTACTTCTAAACTCAGAGGAAAAGTAATTGTCAACAAGATAAGATTTTTTCACAGTTTGCACTCTAGTTCTGACATTAGCAGAAAATACCTCCAACCGGGAGAGATAAAATGATGCCTCCATCCAACGCATATAGCGAATTAATGTCGCTTTGCTTATTGTATGCCCCATACTCTTAAGAGAGTTGGTAAGTTTTGAATAAGTATAACTTCTAGTATTTGGCAACAAACGCAACAAATCAGTAAAGGCTTCTGTATTCCGAAGTTTATAACGCTCAATAATGTCACGATTTACAAAGGTAGACAGATAATCTGATACTATTAGAGATCGCATTCCTTCTTGTGCCAGCACTATTTCCGGCATCCCACCAAATTGTAGATATTCACGCAATAGATTGAGTATCTGAGCATTAGGTAAAAGATGCATGTCTGCATCGCGGAAACGTAAAAATTCACCCCAATTCAAAGGAAACATAGGAATCGTTATTGTTTGACCCCTAAGTTCTGTTGGTATCTCACGCGAGGATAGTTTTGATGATGAACCAGAGAGAATGAGTCGATGCTGGGTTGTTTCATTTATCCGCCTTGCCCAAATACTCCATTCCGGTATCTCTTGTATTTCGTCCATTAACAATACAAACGGCTGATTACCTTTAAATTCAGTAAGCAAATCAACAAGTTGACTTAATACCTCTGTTTTTTTCGGTATTCTCTCGTCCTCAAAATTTATATATACACATTTATCCTTCCCGTATTTTTGGGCAAAATCAAGCAGAGTAAAAGTCTTACCTACCCTTCTAAACCCTGTCACTGACACTATTTTTCTAACGTTTGGGTCAAAATACGACAGTAAATTGACATCACGGGTTCTTATCGCCGGTAAAGGATTATTCCACCAATTCCTTAGTAAATCATTTAGTAATTGTTTCATATTTTATGCTCTATGATACAATAATCGTTAATATTGTTTCATAGTAATGATTATTATACCAATATTTGTTAATAATATCAATTATTTTGTCTATGCAAATTGCAATTCGTGATAAACTTTAACTGTTTGCTCTGCGGTCTTCTTCCAGGTAAACTTTTCTGCCTGTTTAAATCCTTTATATGACAATTCTTTCTGTAATGATTTATTCTCGATAACGTTTCTTATAGCTGAAGCGATATGATCTTCGTCTTCCGGCTCAACATAGATACAGGCATCGCCTGCAACCTCTTGTAATGAACCACAACGCGTGGTAATAACCGGACAGCCGCATTGCATCGCCTCAAGAATAGGCAAACCGAATCCTTCATAAAGTGAAGGCATTAAAAGACAGGTTGCCAGATTATATAGAAGCACCAAATCTTCCGTCGGCACAAAGCCGAGGCGGAAAACCTTATGTGATTCCTGCAAAAGTTCATTTACTTCATTCAAATCCGCGTTCCACGAATTCTTATTATCATAATCTTGCTCGAGCAAGGCTTTTCCTGCCATAACTAAAGGCACTTTCGCTTTTATTGCCGCTTTTACAATTCTCGGGACGTTTTTGTTCCAAGTTACATCGCCCACATAAAGAACAAACTGTGGTGGAATTCCATACTTAGTCAAAAATGCTTCCCTTGTCTTTATCAACATTTCTTTTTTCACAAATACTTCATCCGCCGCCAAATAAACCGAATGCACTTTTTTCTCCGGAATGCCAAGTAAACGAATAACATCAAATTTGGAGGCATTCGAATCGGTTATAAAGGCATCGCATTTCTTCGCCATCATCTTTTGAATATGCCATTTAATATTCCCTTTTATTCCGGCAGGAAAATGCTGCGGGAAAACAAGCGGCGTCAAATCATGAATCGTCAAAACAGTCGGGAAACGTTTTTTTCTGGGCAAATGCAAAAAAAACGGGTCAAAATAAGGAATGTGCAAAACGTCGATATTGGAGGCTGGAGGCTGGAGGCTGGAGTTTTGTAAGGATTTTTTTATATTATCTATAAAAATATACTCATTCTCTGGAGAATATTTAAGCAGAGCATTCTGCAGTCGCTGGATATAAAAACCAACTCCTCTAACCTTATGCCCTGAAGCGCTGTTTTTCCCGATGGGAGTAATATCTATAGCAATATTCATGGTTTTATTTTAAAAAATTTATACTTTATTATAAACTCCTTAACCCCGTAAAGGGCAACAATATACAAAACAGGCAGTAAAATCACAAAATAACGCGTAGTTATTTGACCTACGCTAAAGAAGAGCAGATAACATATTGCCCAAATCATCAGTATCTCAATATACATATTGTATGGTATTTTCCTCAAAATATAGAATACGGCCGTAATTATAGAAAGTATTGTTATAATCGGCCACATTAAATTCCATTGCGCATCGTGCAAGATAGGAATATTTCCCCACCAGGTATACCACTGGTTAAAAAGCAGCAGCGGCCAAATCGAAAAAGGATTAATAAGTTGACTTTGATGGTAGTCAAATATCCACTTTTGCGCGCCAATTATCTGTCTTAAATTATAGCCATAAGCAAACGCCCTGAAATAACTTGAAAGCAAAACGATAGGAGCTAAAGGTAATACAGCTGTCAACGATATAATTCGCTTTTTGTCTTTTTTTAAAAACAACAAGACATACCAAGCTGCAATAATAGTTAAACCGCTCATGAAAAATTTAGTCGCAATAAAACAACCAAGAAGTAAACTGGAAAGAGCAAAAAAATAAATATATTTTTTCTTTTCAACTAATCCTTTATTAAATAGAAGAAAACCACCTAACAAAAATACTAGTTGCATAAGGTCAAAAAGAGGTGTATAAACCAGCTGATTTTTAAAGAGGGCTTCACAACTAAAAAGAAAAACAGGGATTAAAGCTAAAACAGTTGAAGAAAATATTTGCTTCCCCAATAAATAAAGTAAAATTAAAGATAAGATAGCACAAGTGAGAGTAATAATATTTTCATTTTGAAATAGCAAAATCGATAAGCCAATCAAATATTTTCCTAATGGCGGTGCATCCGGGACGATATATAAAGGATTCGCACCCTGAATAAACGCACCTCCCGTATATGATGCAGCAACTTCATCAGGAATAAATCCCGTCGCGTGTTTATTTACGTATTGAGAATTTAGATATGTTTGTTTTAAACTTGGGAACCGCTGCCAATAATTGTGAGTTATATATTTCCCGCCTTGAGAATAAACCGTACTTCCGACATTCCAACAAATTCCGATTATTAAGAATAGAGAAAGAATAAAACGGGTTCGGGAAGATGTTAATATTCGCTGCAGGAGCTTCATAGATTTGTTCAGGCTTGCTTTTTGTGCCAATCCCAAGCGGTCTTAATAATAGTTTCCAGATCTGAATATTTAGGAGTAAAACCCAAAACTTCCCTGGCTTTGGTATTGTCGGCATAAATTGCCGTAGCATCGCCGAAACGTCTATCTTTTACCACAACCGGAATGGTCTTACCAGTAACTTTCTCGATTGTCTGTAAAATTTCTTTGTTGGAATATCCTTTGCCTGTTCCCAAATTATAGACGTCACTTTTTTTAGTTTCAGCAAGTTTTTTCAGAGCCAAAAGATGCGCCGTAGCCAAATCTTCAATGTGAATATAATCACGAATGCAGGTACCATCAGGCGTGGGATAATTATCTCCGTAAAGTTCAAACTCTTTTCGTTTACCTAATGCTACCTGAATGGCAATTGGGATAATATGAGTCTCAGGATCATGATCTTCCCCTAATGTTCCATCAAGAGCACCTCCCGCCGCATTAAAATAACGTACGGCAATCGATTTAATATTAAAAATCTTGTCATACCAGGTAAGCATTTTTTCAAACATGGCTTTTGATTCACCATAAACGTTTTCGGTTTTTAACGATTCCTGCTCGCTAACAGGCAATTTCTCAGGCGTACCGAAAATCGTGCAGCTGGAAGAAAAGACAACTGACGGAATTTTCTTAGCTACCATTAATTCCAATAGATTCAATCCTCCTACTAGATTGTTATAAAAGTATTTGTACGGCTTTTGCATGGACTCTCCGGCATAGGCATAGCCGGCAAAGTGAATTACACCGTCAAAGTTATATTGTTCCAGGCTTTTAAACAAAAACTCTTTATCCGTCAAATCTCCAACAATTAACGGACAATTTACGCTAGCTTTATGCCCGTAAACCAAATTATCAAATACCACCACTTCGTGGCCTTCTTTTAGAAGCCTTTTAACCGTAATACTTCCGATATAACCTGCGCCGCCGGTCACGAGTATCTTCATAATTCTATTGTAGCACAAAGAAGAGGTTTTTTATTTCAATACCCGGGAGTCTCTTATACGTACGGTTAATTTATCAAAATACATACTGGCAGAAGGTGAACCGGCGAAAATATTTTGCTCAATAGTAAATTGATGACTAATACCCGTTGAGATAGGCTCACGGATAGTAAAATGCATTGAAAGCGGATTGTTCACTTGTGGCAAAAGGTCACCTGCGAATATACCCTGCTGTGAGGGGCCAAAAAATGAAGGCACGTAGCCGTATCTTTGTCTACCGTACCAGTTATATAAATACGCCCATGTAGTATCGTATCCATATGGATTTGTATAGGTTGAAATAGAAAAAGGGCTACCACCGGCCTTTTTATAGGTAAAATCTATTGCAGCCAATTCATTATTTAACATAACGCCCTGCTGTATGGGGAAGAAGAATTGAAAATTCTTATTCCTCGCGATTACTCCTTCATTGATATTAAAAAAAGCAAAAATTCCGATGATGCTTACCACTGCAATTTTCCAGGCATTACGATTTCTAATGACTCTTACAAGAACTAATGATAACAAAATATATATAATGAGAGCGGCGCAAACAGTATACTGCAAAGCGCTGTTTGGCTGAACAAGCAATATAAATATAGGAGAGAGAAACCAAATGGCCATAAATTTTTTTGCAGCCCTACTGAGAAAAATGTAGCCTAAGACACCTATAATCAAATAGAAAATAATCGAAATGTCCATATTGTTAGGTATCAATGTTGATGCTACTGTATTAAAATAATCATTAAAAATCGTATTCAAGGTAGTAAAAAACGAACCATGGCCTTGATTAATAAAATCCGTAAGATCCTCAAATTGAAGAACTCCATTGTGAACAAGCAAAACTTCCGAAATTACAATCGTACTTATAGACAAAATATATACTCCAATGCTAATTAGCAGCAACTTTATATTTTTTAATATTTTCCATTTTTCTTCTTTTGAATTGCTAAAGATCCAGGCAAAAATTAAGCTTACCCAAAGATAAATAGTATAAATCCCCATCTGGTTACTCAGTCCCAAAAATAGAAGAACAAATGGAAGTTGCTTGGATTTCCCGCAAAAAAATACCTGCCAAAGAAAATAATAGAAAGTGGTTATAGTTAACAATGTAAATGATGAATTCGCAAGCCATATACCCATTTCTCCCGCTTCAAATGAAAATGCAAATAATAAACTACCAAATACAGCTGCAAATAATGACTTATTTGTGAATTGTTTGATTAATAAGAATAGAGGAATAATTGTAAGTGAACTCAAAAAAGCAAGTAAAACTACAACGGGAAAAGGATTACCATCAAATAAAGTATAAACTGGACCGATAATATAATAATATAAAACGCCGTGATACAATAAATTATCAGTCCCGCTTGCCGATGGTCCTTGCACCTTTAATTTCCCCTGATCAAGAATTTGCTGGGATAAAAACGCATCCCGCGACTGGTCGAAAAGAAACAATACATGATTATCGCTGATTAACCAGAGACGAAACAAAAAAGCACAAAGAATACAACCAATTATAATAAGCGGCTGATATCTTTCAAGTATTTGCTGCATAAAAATATTTTCCTGCTTTGCTAATTAATTATACCTTAATTAACTTGTTAACAAACACCGTTATCTTAAGCTCATTATAACACCATCTGACTTTACGATACGCAATATACTGGTACCGCGTAGGGGATAATAATTAGCCACCAAAGGCTAAATATTATTAAAATAATGATAAACGAAATCCTGAATTTCTTATAGTTGGGCTTATTCATAAATTCATAAATTCCCCAAAGTGAGTAAAAAATAAAAGGGACAAAGAAAATCAGTATTTGCAGTATAAAAGATAATTTTAGATTAATTAATATTTCTCCTATAGGAAGAATGAAGAATACTGCAGCAAAAAAAGTGGTTATTTTGGTTTTTCTTTGTTTAAAAAAATAATATAGCCAAAGCAAAATCCCCGCGTAACCTGACAAGGAAATTAGAGACGCGTTAAAACGTACATCAAAAAAACGTAAATAATATTGCAGAAAAAGAACAACATCATCCGTTAACTTGTTGTGATAAAACCTAGCAACCAAAACATTCTCTCCAATATCATTATGTAAATTTTCCAATAAATAATATAACCTGTTTACAGAATAAAAATGTAAATAATCATTAAAATTTTTACAATGCAGCCAATTGGCTATAGTTATTACCTCAGTAATAAAAACGGAAATAAGTATAACTACAATAATGATTTTGGTTACTTTATTTCCCATAGTTGTGCAACTATATCATGATTAATTGTCGGCAAATAAACATTTTTAATGATCAAAGGATTATTACTCGGACCATAATAGGGTCTGATATAAAGAACGGGCGCAGACTGCTTCGACGCCGACCAGGAAGCGGAAACCATTTCAATTTTAATAGTTGGATCATAAAAGGCAAAGTAAGTTTTGGCATAAGACAGCTTATCATCAACATAGATTACTTTATATTTACTCTTTATGGGCTCAACCGCCTGAACAATTTGTTTATACCCCGCTCCCCAATCCAGAACATTTACATTTGGATAATGAACATAATAAAAATGTTCAAGCAGTAAAAATTCATAAATCGCAACTGATGTGACAATTAAAATAAAGCCTATTTTTATTTTTACATTTTTTTTAACTATGTTATAAACTCCCAAAATTCCGATGCTTATCAAAATAAGATAGGGAACAACCATGGGTAAAGATCTTAAGGCATGCGGACTGGGTCTGGCAAATGATGCGGCAAAAGGTGAAAGCAATAACAGAAAAAAAGTTACATATTTTAAGTATGATCTTTTTTCTTTAACTAAAAAGATTATGCCCGCGATTAAGAAAGGCAGTTGCCACCTATACATTTCTCCAAATCCCGGAACCTGATGTCTGCCTATTCCGTCTCCACCGGAAAACAGAAAATCAAATGAAAAAAATGACAGATAATCCTTAAGAAAAACCAGTGGGTACAAGACTAGCGCCTGAAAAACAGAAGAGACAGGATACTCACTAAACGCCGAAGTTGCGGAAAAACGATTTTGTCCAAAAGGAGACAATGAAAATTGTAGAAGTGGAAGAAAGAGAATAAAACTAATAACTAAAGATACTATTAATAAAACGCGGTGTTTGGGAAATTTGAAAAAACTGAAAATACTTAAAACAATAAATAACACCGGCACGTTTAAACGGAATGTATGATAGGTATACATGGAAACAACAAAAAGTATAAAAGCACTTAAAAGATAATACACTTTTTCTTTTTTTATAAAGAGTAAATAGAGCCAAATTCCCAAATAAAAGAAAAATATTCCTTCATTTACTTCAAACCCACCACGTGAGAACTGAATTGCCCAAGAAGAAACTGCCATTAATAATGCACCCAATATTGGCAAATGCCTAAGCCAATCACGTCCCTTCACAACTGACAAAGACAAAAGAGTACGCAAAAGAAAATACATAACTACTACTGATCCTATTCCGGCCAGGGCTGAGGGTAAGCGGACAGCAAAATCGTTTTTGCCAAATGCCAGCATTGAGGCAGCTACGGAATATATATATACCGGCAATTTATAATCACCGTATGATCTAAACCATAAAGGATGAGGAATATTGAATTCGTCCCTTCCGGTTGTCGTCAATAGATACGCATTTAAACCAATCGATACTTCATCGGTATACAAACCGGGGGGTAAATTGTTCAGATCATTTAATCTAAGAAAAGCCGAAAAAACAACAATCAAAACCAACAAGATTAATTCTAATTTTATTTTTTTTATAAACATATTATTTTACCTTCAGAATGTATTTCTCACAAAAATCCTTTGTTGAATATTTTTCGGGAGCAAAATACGACAAATCAATATTCGACGGGAATCGATGCAATGAAAAATCAGAGCATAGAGAATCATTGTATATCTTGTAAACTGGTCCGTCATCTGGTAATTGAACAACGTTAAGATGGTTATTATCGTTTTGATTTAAATTACAACCAACATCATAAATTACAGTTACACCCTTCTGCAGAGGTATCATGACATCCGGACAATATTGGAACTGAACATTGTTAAGCGAAAAAGTTCTTGAGCCTGCAGCAATTTCTTTTCTAACTGTATTTATTGAACTTATTGTTAAACCGTCTGAATAAAACAAATATTTTCTGAACAGTATCTGTGGAGAACCTGTATAAACAATCACCTTCCCGGATTTACTTTGTATACCCTGCAAATAAAGCGACAATGTCCTCGATGGGAAATCATAAAAATTCCCTACCATCGAATTTTGAAAAATATACATTACAAAAAAATTAAGTGTAAAAATCAGATAAATAAAAACAATCGCTGCCATAAAATAATTTCTATATTTTTTTATTATGCTTAAAGTTAATACTTGCCATAACCCAAAAGCCATAATTATAAGAAATAATGGAATTAAAAATGCAATATGAGGTGTAAAATTATCAACACTTGCTGAGTAAAATAATTGAGGTAAAATACTTATGCCAATAAGGGCAAAAAACCACCAGAATATTTTTTTCCGTTTTACATACATTGAAGCAAAACCAATTAATAAAAATATTGCATCAATAACATAAAATAATCCATGCCGCCACATGGCAAAAAAGCTGTCCCCTGAAACAAACAAATAATCAAAAGAGAATATTTTAAAAGTTTTTGTAATTAAAATCGTCATAAAAATTGTAGCTTTATTGGTAAAAACAGGAATAAAAGGATTGGCAACTGACGTCTTTCTAATTGCGTCAACTTGCTGACTAATAACGGGATTATTTATAGTTAATACTTCAGACAACCGGGTGGAGGAATGAACTTGCGCGAACAAAAATAATACAATTAAAACTACAGCTGCCAAATTGAGAATAATATATTGTAAAAGATATTTTTTATGGTTGGTTACCAAATATACATAAAGACAACTAAAAAAAATAAGCGGTAAAAAAATTAATTTCGTTCCGATATAAGAATAAAAAGCAAGTAGAAATACAGGAAAAGATAAAAGTATGTACCATCTCTTAGCAATAAACAAAATATAAATTCCTAACAAATAAAACAATACCGCATAAATAGACTCATATGATGTCCTGCTGCTGACAATAAACCATGGATTAATCGCCGTAAAAAAAGCAGCAATCAAAGCAACATTTTTATCAAACAGTTTTTTGGTCAATAAATAGATAACAATAACCAAACACACACCGGCAACCGCATTTGTGACGTGTACGCCAAACATTGTTAAGCCAAAAATTCCAATTGCAGGCAAAAATAACAAATATGGTAATTCTGCTTGAATTAAACCTGTCTGCAGAGCTCCCTGAGGATAGTGAAAGAAAAAAACTGATAAAGGAGACCACAAACCAGTAATGTCCCTTCCTGTCAAGACGATTGATTTGCTAACCAGTAAATATGTCAATTCATCGTTAAATATTCCGGTTGGTACTTTATCCAGAAATAAAAAACGTAGTAATACAGCTATAATTAGTATACCAAACAACAACAATCTTGTTTTCATCACTATAGTTTTATAATAATCTCATGCACAACATTATTGTACATCATACTTTAATTTTATAAAACCTCCAGAATATAAATTTCTACTGAATTTCAGTTAAACTCTGTTCTATAAGAATATTTTCTCATAACCGCCTCTGCTTGCAATAACTCAAGTTTTGTAATATCATAAAAATACCCATAGGTGCCATATACCATGAAAAGCTACATTAATAATTTAGCCAAAGAAATCCTTAATATTGAACAGAATGGTTTAAGTAAAGTGAGATTTGCAAAAATTCTCTATTTTGTACATAAAGGATTAATATTAGAAAATCTTGTTAAATCCGAGGATATGAAGTTCATCAGGATGCCCCTAGGTCCGGTTCCCGTAGGATTCAAAAAACTTTCTGAAGATTCCGATATTGCCGTCGAAACAAAGTTGAGTTCGCTTACATACAATACTGAAATTTATAAATTAATAAATTATACTGAATCTTTTGAAAGATTATATAAAGAAACAATAAAAAGAATTCTCAATGATTTGCGTATGTTTCCGACGAGTGAACTTATAAAGATCAGTCATCATGAACCTTCTTGGAACAAACTAACAAATGGTAGTGAATATTTTATTTCAGGTGATGATTTGAGAGAAAATTTGCCTAAAAGAACTTCAAGCCATAAATTAAGTTCAGAGATTGACGAACAAAGAATTCAAGCTCGCCTAGTTGAAGGCATGATCAACGATATAGTAGAAGAAAGTACATTATTAGAATATCCTGTAAATTAATCCTTTAATTATGAGAAATGCCTATTTAAAGGAGGAAGTCATCCCTCAGTTGTGGGCAGCTTACCGTAAAACTTCGGAATACAAATTAGGCCTAAACAAAGCTATCTATGAAGATAATCCTTTAATTCGCACCCAAGAAAAAGAAGGGTTACAAGCAATTTATTCCACATTTGTTTCACATCTTTCAAGTTATACCAATCAGAAGGAAATATTATTTAAACGAGATTCCATAGATTGGCTCAGAGAATGGAAATCAATGCATAAATTACTCTATGGGCACATACTCTTAGATTCTGGAAATTGGAGAAAAAAAGAAGTAAGATTTGGCAACCCCGGAGATGAAGAATTATATAAAATTCCCAATAAAATCAATGTAAGTAATGAAATTACATCATTAGCAGAACATATGCAAAGTTTTATCTTACAAATCAAAGAAACTCAATCATATTTTTCGATACTAGCTCAATTCCATTATAGTTTTATTAGAATCCATCCATTTAATGATGGTAACGAAGGATTGCAAGAGCCATTACTGATCAATTAGCTATATATTGTGGTTTGCCTCCGGCAATGGGAGGATATCCACGACATGACCATAGGAAAAGAGACGCTTATCATAAAGCAATTCGAGCATGTATTGATGATCCATTTTGTAACGACTTATCAAATTGGATTAAAAGTTATATAGACAAACAAATCAATTCACTTGCCTAATCTTATCAACATTCAAACTATTTTAACGAAGATATATATACATATTCCGGTGATATCAGCGTCCAACCATATTTCCCCAATTCTTCAACAGAGTAATTAGATAAATCAACTGCTCCAAGTGTTTTAAGTTTTTCATTTTCAATCAAGTTTGGCGGATATTTACAATGGGAATCCGAAAAACCTATTTTTACACCTTTTCCTAATCTATTGGAATTACTAATCAAAAAGACAAGTCCTTGAATTTGGTTTCTATACTGGCCGGCGCAGGCAAAAAATGAAAAGTCCTTCCGAGGATACAAGGTTTGTAATAATCGCGCTTCATTTAAAAACTGAATGTGCGAATCAACGGCTCCCATGCGAGAAATATCAGTTTTAATCGAATAATAGCTAACTATTAATAATAAAATGCCTAAGACTATTTTACCAAGCGGAAGCTTCAATACGTACCAAAATAAAAGACCGGTAAAAAGAATTAAAAATGGATGTAAAAAAAGCAAATAATATGATACTCTTTCACCTGAAAAGTAACGCAAAAAAAGAAAACATACCATAAAAAAAGAAAAAAGAAGAATATAAGACAAAGTAACTTTTTTCTTGATTATTAAAAATATTGATAAAGCAAGGGAAGAAATCGTAATAACTAAACCGGCAACCGAAGGTAAACCGAATACGTATCCCCAAAATGAGGGCCAAAAATGTAAAAGGTAAATAGTCCAACTATTTGGAAAATATACTTTATTTTTCCCGTAAATATAGTAATCCAATAATCCTGATACTGTTTGCCAATTATGGGTTAGGTTGAAATACAAAAGAGGAATAAATGAGACAAATATCCCTACGAAGCTAAAAACAATCACATTAACTTTATTATTTTTTCTGAGCAATAAAAGTAAAGGCAGTAAAACAAAATAAATCATTTGGTAATGTTCGTTTACCCCAATGCCTATTGCTAAACCAAAAAGAAAAGCAATCCATGCCGGCGTTTCGGATTTTAAAAGTAAAATAAAAAGCCATAGAGCTAAAGCTGCGAAAAGGGAAACAAGATCCGGATTACTTAACCCTGTCCCGGCAATTAATTGACCCGGGGCAATGGATGTCAGAAATGCCAAAAGTAAAGCGAATTTTCTGTTTATTAATGATTTACCAATCAAATACATCACAACAATTGTTAAAAGTGAAATTAGAGAAATGTAAATCCATGGGCTATAGGTAACCGGAACAATATATTGAAAAACTATTAACTGATAATAATACCAAGGCCCAAAGGTAAAGGAACCAAGCGATGAGACAGGACCGACTAGAGGTAACATATGACTGGATACCGCATACTGTGTAATTAACGCATCTCTGGTAGCGTCAATGTCAAAACCGTAACGGGTTGGATATCCCCAAAAACGCAGCCAGGCAGCAAAAAGAATAATCAAAAAAAGTATTAAAAAATATTTATTTGCTAGCAATTTTTTCATGGAGTTGTAATGAAATTAAATAAGCGGCAGGGAAACGAAGCGCCGAATAAAATGCAAAAACAAAGCCTGCCCAGCCATCCATAAAACCTTTATGACGCAGATAAGCTTTCAAAAACCAAAATATCGGCTGGAAAATTAAATTATTAATAGCAAAAAATACTTTTCCCAATAAATTCATGTTTCTTTGCCGCTCCCGCATTTGAGAAGCAAAAATACGATTATACCTATCCCACTTCATTTTATAAACTGCAAAATTTTCATAAGGATAATGCAGTAATGCAGATACTAAATATCCCACTTCTCCCTCAATTTCTGCCTGTTCGTGAACATCCTTCTGGGGTAGATGACCCTTACCTCTTTTATATAAACGCAGCGTATAATCCGGATACTGACCTCCCTTGAGTAAGAATCTACCTAAAAACCAATTTTTGCGCGGCGTCCAATATCCGGAGTATTCATTATTTTTTTCCGTGAGTACCTTTTTTTGTATTTCCTCTTTTAATTCTTTTGAGACTACTTCATCGGCATCAAGCTGGAGTATCCAGTCTTTAGTTGCCAAATCAATTGCTTTTTGTTTATTAATATGAAAAATCGGAGGGTTGCTAGTTACCAAAATTTTTGCAGTATATTTTTTAGCAATTTCAACCGTTTTGTCGGTTGATGATCCGTCAACTATAATTATTTCATCCGCAAAATTCCTAACAGAGTCCAAACAACGAGCTAAATTTTTCTCTTCATTATAAACTGCCAGTACTACTGAAAGTGTCTGCATAGATTTATGCTATCACCTTTCTTAACTTTTTTCTCAACAATATTAGAACAATACTTATTCCTAAAAATAAAAAAGTGAGCATGTTCGCTAATATCCTTACTTTTGTCGGTTTATAGGCCAGAACAACCGTATGATTACCTGCGGGCACATTATAAGTAATTACTCCTCTGTAATGCGGATCCTGATATTGAATCGGTACGTCCCGATTGTCTACTTTTACATCCCAACCCGGAAAATAGAAAGTATAATCTACCATTTGCAGAGGAGTCTGGGCAACTAGCGAATAGGTTCTGGAGGAATTGCGGACAACACTACTAATTATTTCTCCCTTTCCGCCAATGATGGATGCCTTTGTTTTCTCTACCGGATATGATTCTGTTTTACCTGTCCAAATCGTATTCATCATAACAGAATTTAAATTTACAGCAGTAAAATCATAAGTGCCTTGAGGATGATCAATATAGTCCTTCCCGTATAACTGAGGCACACGAATAACTAAGAAAATAATTACGACAAATAAAATAATCGGTAAGTAAATTACTTTATTTTTTATATTTTTAAGAAAAATTGCCAATAATATCGGTGGAATAAAAATAAATATCGCCAACATCCTCCAGGGAAACTGGATATTTTGTAAAAGCGTATGTTCATAGATCGACAGAGAATACGGCAACATAAAAAATAGTGTTAATAATGCACAGAAAACACAAAAGATTAATAAAGATAACTTTCTCTTTTTATCCCAAAATATTTGTTTAATAACCAACAGCAAACCGAAAATTACAATTAATATTTCCGGCAGTCCTACTTGGACAATTTGCACTCTGGTAAGTATTCCATTATCTATATGTGACTGCCAACGCTCCAAAAATATATTTGACCAGGAGAAAAAAAGATTACTATCGAAAGGATTCCCTCTGCCGAAATATAAATATTTGGTCTCTATTTTTAGAGGTATCAAATAATAACTGGCAATTCCAATACCTACAATAAAAGCAAGAATAGTAAGAGAAGTCACTTTTACTTTTACGGATTTTTCCTCTTTTAAAGAAAGTATTAAAAAAACAACATAAGGAATTATAAAAAATGAATAAATTAGAAGCATCATGGGATGACATAGTGCCAGCAGAGCCGCAGAAATTAATATCAGGTAAAATCCTTTTGGCTGTTTTTTTTGAATAAGTAAATATAAGCCGATAAGAATCAACGGGAGTAAAACCTGGGACAACAATTCCGGTAAATCACCTCTAATATATACATCAATAATTCTATAAGGAGCCAAACTAAAAATAATTACTGCGACAAATGAAATAAGGGGATTAAAGTAAAAACGGAGAAAGACATAAAAAAAACTAGCAGACAGAAAAATTGCTAAGAAAATAAGCAGATTAAAAGTAATCACTGGATTTTGAGTCAAAGATGTAAGTAGCGCTCCGATATATGCCGGCAGTTGCTGTGCATATAAAGGCACCGGTTGACCATAATTGGCAAATTTATCAAGCCAGGTTACCGGAAATTCTCCGCTTTGAAGTACGCGATAAAATTGTTCGATAACTGTAATATGGATAATTCCATCCATTGTCGCCGGTATTCCGGCATGTGTGAAAAGATCAAAGCAAATAACAATTGAGGCAAAAGCAATTCCCAAAAACGACAAAATTTCTCCTTTAAACCATTTCATACTTAACTATATTATATACTAACCGTTCACTTGCATCATAACTATATTCAAGTATAGTATAATTATAGTGGCGTATGATAAATTTCGTTAAAAACACTTCATTTTGGACAAGTATCTTGCCTATTATCGTTATATTCTGCTTAGGATTTTTTTTACGTTTTTATAATTTATCTAATATCCCTAGCGGCTTATATGCCGATGAAACGGCTATTGGCTATAACGCCTATTCTATCCTACAAACGGGAAAGGACGAATACGGTGTCTCATATCCTTTATATTTCCGTTCCTTTGATGACTACAAGATGCCTGTATATATTTATATGACCGTTTTGACAATAAAAGCCTTCGGAGCTAATGCTTTTGCCATCCGCTTTCCTTCCGCTCTATTTGGATCGCTAGCCATAATCGCTCTCTTTTTCTTAATTTACGAGCTTTCCAAAAACAAAAAAATAGCTATAATCTCCAGTTTGTTTCTGACTATAAATCCCTGGCACATATTTTTCTCCCGGGCAGGCTATGAAGTAAATGTGGCAACGACTCTTTTGGTGATAGGAACGCTATTTTTTATCATGGCAATTAATAGAAAAAACAACTTACTATTTTTTATTATCTCAATAATTGCCTTTCTTATTTCACTTTATACGTATAATATAACCCGGATTATTGCCCCCTTAATATTCTTAATGCTGATAGTTTTATATTACAAAAATATAACCACGGTTTCCAAAAAACTTCTCGTCGGTCTTTTAGCTTTATTTTTCATCGGTATGCTTCCTTTCCTTATTACTCTTGTTACACTACAGTCACAAGCAGGTTTTTCTTCGCAGCAGGATGCGCTGATTACGGGAAAAGTCACAAGAGCGGAAATCATGCAAACCAGAAGTTACTTTGTGTTTTTACCCGGTATCATACAAAAAGTATTCTTAAATTACTGGGTTTTACTGGTCTGGAAATTCTTGAGTAATCTTGTTTCATTTTTCTCAACCGGTTTCTTTTTTACAACAGGATCTGATCATCCAAATGAAAATATAGGCGGATTCGGAATGTTTTACTATTTTGATTTTCCACTGATGCTTTTCGGAGCCTATCAAGGACTAAGAAAAAAAGTAAAATTTCTCTATCCATTTTACCTCTGGTTTGTCCTGTTACTTTTTATCGGAGCAATTGTCGTAAACCATGTGGGAACCAGAACATATCCCGCAATTATTCCTCTTGTTGTTTTCTCCTCATACGGCATGTATGTCTTTTTAGAAAAAATGTTGAATCTAAAGAACACATTGATTAAAAGAAGCGCTATTTTAGTTTCCGTTGGTATTATTGCTTTTTCCTGTCTCTTTTATCTTACTTCCTACTTTATCCGCTTCCCAATTGAATATGCTAAAGAATGGCACGCTGAAGATCTGCAAACTGTTAATTACATCGCAAGTATCTCAAAAAATTATAATAAAATTGTTTTTGATGATAGTTCACAATTTATTTATACTTACTTTTTATTTTATGCCAAATATCCGCCGCTTCTACATCAACAACAAGCCGTCTACGTGCCGGACGGTTTAGTTGACAGGGTTGTAAAAGACGGAAAATACGAATTCAGAAAAGTTGATTGGGGAAAAGAATTATCAAGCAAAAAGACTCTTTTTATAACCGGAAAAGACAATGTTCCGAATAATGTAAAACCACTGGCAATTTTTACTTATCCGACTCGTCCTGTGGTTATCTTCTATGACCGAAAAATTGCGCAATATCCGGTTACCGATGTCGCCTACGAAATCTTCCAATCAAACCCTTAGAGCATCCGTGTCTGCACCAAAATATCTCCCTGCAGGGTTTTTTGTTGAATAATCTTTCCGTCTTTCACGTGCTCATTCAACCAAAGTTTTTGTCTGTAATTATTATACTGTGTATCGGGTTCAACAATATAATATGCCAATTTCGCTCCGTCCGTTGGAACATAGTGATATTTACCCGTTCCATACCATAAAAATAAATACTGGTATGTTTCGTTTATGCCGTTGGGAGTAAACACTTGTGTCGAAAACTGTCTTCCATCTGCCTGCTGATAAACATAACTTACAACCGCAAGTTCGTTTTTATAAACTGAAGCATCACCGACCCACGAGTGATCAAAGCTCTTTTTTATTTGCCCCGGTGATAGAAATATTAGTAATATTGTCAGCATCAATACGCCAACAATTAATTTACCCTTTGCGACACGTAGTGTTTGTGAAAGAACCAAACCAAAAATAAAAATAAAAAGCAAAGGCATTCCGATAACAAAATGGCTATAAACATCCGTTGAGTTAGTAGAAAAATAAACAAAAAAAGTAATAAGAATAGTCAATGAGAGAATAATAAAATTTTTCTCAAGTTTGTTACCTTTTCTAAAAGTAAAAAATAAAAGTAAAATAGTTATTAATAATATTACAATTCCTAAAACTGCAATATTGTTGACCAAAACGTTTTCCCACATTCCCCAAAAGATATCCTTTAACTGATTTATTCTTGATAGAAACGGCGTGTAATGCGTCTGGGGGACACCATGCGTTAAAGTTGAAATAAAATGC
The DNA here is from genome assembly GCA_035510695.1 of Patescibacteria group bacterium. GTDB lineage: Bacteria > Patescibacteriota > Microgenomatia > Levybacterales > UBA12049 > DAIDHK01. The sequence continues at coordinate 26,866 of DATKGO010000083.1, forward strand.
GAGGATATTAAAAACTGATGTCTTAGATCAAAGAAAATTCGCGGCAATAAAACAACAACGAATCCGCCGATTAGCGATAATATATATTTAATTTTAAATGATTTTCTTAAAGTTATAACAAGTCCCAAAAAGGTTCCTATACAAAATAACATACCGAAAAATATTTCCGAGTCAAAGATGAAGCCCAAACATAGTCCTATGAAGAAAAAAACCAAAATTCTTCTTTGCGTCTTTTCCTCATAACTTTGGGCGATAAAATAAAAAAGCAGCATTATAAAAGGCAATGCCAAATACGGATTCCAAATTTGACTGGAAATCATGCCGGGAGAAAAACTCACCAATGATGCCAAAATAAGTCCCGTTAATTCTCCGCCGATTTTTCTGCCAACCAGAAAACTCAAAAACGCCGTAAGAACACCCAGTAATGCCATGAAAAAAGATATACCGCTCGGATTACCATTAAACACAATAAACGGAATAGTTAAAATGTAATACCACCAAGGTCCATAAAAAACCCCTTCCATTCCGGTAGTTGGACCAATCAATGGGATTTTTAAATGGTGTACTATTTCATTAACCGCTAACAAATCTCGCCCGACATCATAGGTATAAGCAAACAAACCCCATAAGGGGCCTTGTATACGAAACCATAAACCAATTAGTAAAATTAGGGCTAATAATATATAACTTAATTTAACTTTTCTCATAAATATAAACTGCCGTATTACCGTTTAAATATTGAACTTTATTTATCAGTTTTGATTTGGTAAATGGGTCTCCATTTGAAGTTATATATAAATCTCCTTTATTTACTTTTGTTTGACAACTGCCAAAGTAAACAGTTCCAATTGACCAACAGCTCTTACCCATACCGCTATTTGTATGCATAGCTTGATATTTTGCCGGATCAAATTTGTTATAAAATAAATAAAATATATATCCCTGTTCTATACTATTATCAAAATAAACATTTTTATTAGTTTGTGTTGCTGCAAATTCAGCCGCTTGCTGATATCCGTATTGCCAATATTGCTGTGTATCGTAGTTTGTATGAGCAAAATATTGCTGCAAGTAATATCCGAAATTAAAAATGTAAGCTATAATCACAAAAATCAACAAAAATCTTTTTACAATCATCAAGTTTTTAGAAATACTCCAATTCAAAAATGTCATAAAACCAACGGCTTCCCAAATCACCAAAGGAGGTAACATAATTAAACTTCTTTCCGCATTCGGCGCATCAATTGCAATGGCAGAAGCAATTGGAGAAAGTAAAAACCAGATAAGTAAAATATAGCGATTTTCAAATTTATCTCTGAAACTAACAAATAAGCCAAACAAAATAAACGGTAAAGATATTAAATACAACAATCCCATACCCGGAGCGTGATGACGCTGCAGATCGCCTGTTATGAATAACCAATTCGGGTCCCAATGCTTCAGATAATTCAAAATAAAAGTGTTGGCATAAACAATACGTCTATTATTAAGCAGCACACCCAACTTATCATTGTGCTGATGGTCGTAGATAATTGCATTGGCCGAATTTTTCAAAAGTTGTGTCTGCTGACTGGTAAAAAGAACGCTGGCTCCCCGGGCAGTCGTGGTGCTATTAAACAGCCAAAGTGAATTCGTCAGAAAAATTAAAATCAAAAGAAACGCGGTTAACACTTTTCGCTGTAAAAAATATTTATGAAAAAGAAGAAATAGTACAATAATGAAAAGCGGCATAAATATTTTCTCGCTATGATAGGAATAGGCACTTAAGGCAAAAGACACTATTGATATTACAAAGGCAATATTTGATTTTTTCCTGATACCAAGCAAAAGAAGATAAAGTCCGACAAGGACAAAAAACACACCCAGCGTTGCTTCAAAGGCAACGCGGCTGAATTGAATCGACCAGGGGGAAATGGCAAAAATTAAAGCACCGGCAAGCGCGATTCTATCTCTATTCTTAGTTTTATATAATAACTCAAAGACTAAAAGGAAAACAAAAATAGTACTTAAAGAACCATAAAAAGCTGAGGGAAACCTCGTCGAAAACGCATTTAAACCAAAAATGGCGATTGGTAAAACTTCGGAATAAATATAAACCGGCTGTTTATAATCCCCAAATGACTTAAATGAAATTGGAAAGGAAACACCATACTCATCCTTTCCGGTATGCAATATCGAATAAGCATTATATCCCCAAGCCGCTTCATCCCAGTCTAAAGAATCAGGAGTTTTTCCTAATTGATAAAAACGAAGGAAAGTACCTAACAGGAATATCAGAGCTAATACTAATAATGTAATTATTTTTTTGTTCATTTTTTCACCGCCAATAGAAATGCCGGATCTCCGTTAAGAAAATTAACCCTATCGATAACTCGTAAATCCGGTTTTAGCTGACTCTCCGACGCTACATATAATGTACGCTTTGGGTCACTTGATTGTTCAATTATTCCCCCTCTAAAATTATATTTCCCGACTCTTGTTACATTATAAAGCCCAAAAACATCCGCTGTTGGATTGCCTTCTTTCCAATATGTTTGAGGAGAAACGTTGGCATAAAACAAATAATAGACATACGCACGTCCATACGTATCGGTAAAGGCAATCATATCAAAATTTTTCTGTAACTTTTCCGTTTTGGCAATTGCCTGTGAATAACCATATTGCCAATCGTAGCTATTTTTTATGGGATAAGTCGTAAAATATTCATGCCAAAGATAAACCCCTTCAAAAATTGCTACTAAAAAAACAAAAGAAAAAACAGTATAGAAAAAAATTCTTTTTTGCTCTTTTAAAAATAGATAAGCAGTGACAAGACCTAGACCGGCAATCATTTCGTAGATGGGAATGTATGTTTCGCTTCTTAATGCATGCGGCGTTTCCCTAGCCGTAGCTGCGGCAACCGGAGCCAGTAAGAACCACAGAAAAACAAACCATGTGGTTCTGTTTTTCATCTTAAAAAGAGCAAAAAAACCGATCAGAATAAACGGCAGTTCCCAAAGCCATAATTCTCCCGAAGCTTGACTTGAAAAACGGGTATCCACATCACCGGTAAAAAATAAATATTGAGGATTAAAGAAATCAAAATAATGTTTTAAATAAAGAAATGTGTATCCGACCCGTCTATTATCAAAAATTTTCCCAGTTAATGAATTATTATCCTCACTCAACCACGTATTAGATTGGTTCACAACTCCGGAGTCACTGAAAATATTTACTTCGGCAAATCGTGTCCTGCTATCAGGATTTAGCAGATAAAAAAACATGGGTATTAGTAAAATAGCACCTACAACTGCCGATAAAAAAATCATCTTTTTTGTTTTCAATAAATCTCGCCAATAAAGAACAATTAAAGAAAATACGATAAGTGGAATAAATACTCTTTGCGCGTTAAAAGAATAAAATCCGACGACTAAACTAATACTGGAAAAAATATAAATCCATCCATACTTTCTCTTTGCCAAAAAAAACAAAAATAGTCCTAATACCGTAAAGAATGTGGCAATATTTGCCTCATAAGAAGCCCTGCTCAGCAAAATATGCCAAGGAGATATCGCCAAAAGACCAGAAACCACAAGAGCTAAAATATCTCTTTTTTTGTGCTGCCAGAAAACTTCTCTAACCAGAAAATAAGCACACACAACTGTCAAAGAACCCAGTAATATTGAAGGGAAACGAATGGCTAATGTAGTTTTACCCAAAAAAATCATTGATAAGGCAATAAAATAAATATTTACCGGTGCTTTATTGTCCCCAAAAGCGACAAAGTCAGCTAAAGGCAGAAGATTATGGTGTTCATCATAACCGGTTGTCAAAACCGAATAAGCATTATATCCCTGTGAGACTTCATCCCAATATAAACTCGGGGGAACTTTAGTAACATCCCCGAAACGTAGTATAAATGCTACTAAAAAAATAAACAGAAGAATGATTAACTTTTTGTTAGCTAAATTAAAGAATTTCATATAATCCATAACCACCCCTACTACCAACTAACTTTACTATATTACTATTATTTAAACAAGAATGATCTATTCTGGCAAGTAAAAAATTTGCCGGTGTTTCTTTCAATAAAGTTTCTAATTTATTTTCAGCCAAATTGTTTGAACAGTCATTTATACTCGTATTTATTTTTTGTACAACAAATTGCCGTTGTTTAAT
>DATKGO010000084.1:0-2141 GCA_035510695.1 Patescibacteria group bacterium
GCTATGGTTGGTGATCTCATCAGGCTGCTTTCTATCAGAAAGTGTCCAATTTTATTTTATATGTGATCCATTAATTGCATACCTAACTCTACTTTGTAACAAACCGTTCTCTCTTTGTCTCATATTGAGAATTGCTGAATATGTGTGGAATATTTGGGTACGTAGGTAAACAAAATAATGCTGCTCAAACTGTTTTGGACGGATTAAAACTTTTGGAATACAGAGGTTATGATTCGTGGGGAATAGCTGCGAAACCTTGTCATCCTGAACTTGTTTCAGGATCTAGTTTGAAGAAAGGGAAGATGCCGAAACTAGTTCGGCATGACAATTTTATTATTGAAAAACATATCGGTAAAATTGGCAATGCAGTTTTAAGTTCTAAGTTTTCTGTTTTGAGTTCGCTTTCGATTGGTCACAGCCGGTGGGCGACACACGGTGGAGTTACCGAACTAAACGCGCATCCTCACCTGGACTGCACGAAAACAATTGCCGTAGTTCATAACGGAATTATTGAAAACTTTGCTGAGCTAAAAAAGGAATTAATAGCTAAGGGACATAAATTTATTTCCGAAACCGATACTGAAGTAATTCCACATTTGATTGAAGAATATTTGAAGAAAGAAGGTTTTGCCTCATCGGTCCGTGATACGTTTAACAGACTGGCGGGGATGAACGCGATTGTGGTAGCCAGTGCTTTATCCTCGGAGATTATTGCTGCGAAAAACGGATCGCCTTTGGTGGTCGGCGTGGGTGAGAATGAGTTATTTATAGCTTCTGATGCCGCGGGAATTGTGAAACACACGAAAAAAGTCGTTTTTTTGGAGGATAATCAAATGGCTATTTTAGGTAATGGATTAAAACTTATTAAATTGCCCAAAGGAGAGGAAATAAAAGCGGAAGTTACGCAGTTGAATTGGAAATTTGAAGACAGCGTAAAGGGAAAATATCCGCACTTTCTGCTTAAAGAAATAAACGAAGAGCCAAAGGTTTTGGAAAATATAGCTTTTAACTATTTGGTAGAAACCAAAACGTTGGCAAATTTGATTGATAAAGCGTTTGTGACTTTTATGTTGGGCTGCGGTACAGCATCATATGCGGCTTTAGCCGGTACTTATTTATTTTCTTCAATTGCCAAAAAACATGTAAATTTTGTAGTCGGTTCAGAATTTAAATATCAGGAGCAATATTTAACTCCGAAAACTTTGGTTATACCAATCTCGCAAAGCGGTGAAACGATCGACGTGGTGGATCCGGTGAAGAAAGCCAAGCAAAAAGGCTGTCAGATTGCCGCTTTGGTTAATGTTTTGGGATCGACTTTGTACCGTCAGGCGGATCACAAAGTATTATTAGGTGCCGGACAGGAAAAAGCCGTGATTGCCACAAAAAGTTTTATGGCTATGTTCTCGATTTTACTCATGACTGCGTATACTTTGGTGGGTAAACAAAAAGAAGGATGCAATTTACTGTTGGCGGCTGCAAAAGACATTGAAAAATTATTGAAGACACAAAATATTGCCAAAATCAAAATTTTAGCGAAAAAATTGAAAACTAAGGAGCATATTTATATCATTGGCCGGGGTTTATCTTATGCGACCTCTCTGGAAGCAGCTTTGAAGATTAAAGAGACGGGTTTTACCCACGCGGAGGGATTTGCCGGCGGGGAACTCAAACATGGCGTAATTGCTTTGATTGAAAAAGGAACGCCATGTATAGTTTTTGCGCCGAATGATGAAACATATGAAGAAATTATTTCCAATGCTCAGGAAGTGAGAGCCAGAGGCGGATTTATCATTGGGATCGGTCCGAAAGAAAATCCTGTTTTTGACACGTTTTTTGAAACCGCGGACATTAAAGAAGCTACACTTCTTCCACAAATTTTAATCATGCAATTACTGGGTTATTATTTAGCTCTGGCAAAAGGAATTAAAGATCCGGATAAACCGCGCAACCTTGCCAAAAGTGTCACGGTGAAGTAGCTTAATTTGAGCTTAAAAGGTGATCGTAGGTAGTATGTCAATACATTATGTGCATTAAAAGGGAAATAAAAACGGTCTTCAATAATTCTTCTGGTTTTTTGACAGGTAAGAGATTTCTGAATAGTATCAGTATTTTGTAAGGCATAGGCTTCAAATTCAACTACG
>DATKGO010000085.1:0-9039 GCA_035510695.1 Patescibacteria group bacterium
GCTATGGTTGGTGATCTCATCAGGCTGCTTTCTATCAGAAAGTGTCCAATTTTATTTTATATGTGATCCATTAATTGCATACCTAACTCTACTTTGTAACAAACCGTTCTCTCTTTGTCTCATATTGAGAATTGCTGAATACTATAGCAAAGGATTGACGCTTGGGCAAGAATTTGTTACCATACGCTCAGTAATGGGCTCGTAGTGTAGCGGCTTATCACGCCTCCCTGTCACGGAGGAAATCGCCGGTTCGAATCCGGTCGGGCCCGCAAATTAACAAAATTTAAGTTCTGTCCAGAAAGGAGTGATATGCCAAGAAAGGCGAGAACAAAAAATACAGCAAACAACAGATTAAAAAAGAATCAACAAAATTGGACAGATCTACTGCGGCTTGACGAATCTTATTCAAGTTTAATTTTAGGTATTGTAGTAGTTATATTTGCATCAATTATTCTTGTATCTTTTGTAAGACAAAGAAATATACAAAATTTACAAAAAGACACATCATCCATCAGCATTGCTCCTACAGTCATTGCGGATATACCCTTAACTATTTCACCCACGATTGTGGCAGGAAGCGGAGCAAGTATTAAGCCAACAGTTGAGCCTACCCAAATTACACAGTCGTCTTCCGTGACGCCAACGCCGGTTATTTCCAAACCTTCACCAACAAAGACTGTTGCGCCCAAAGTAAAAACGTATACGGTAAAAGCGGGTGATGATTTATGGGATATTGCATCTGCGCAATACGGAAGCGGTTATAACTGGGTGGATATTGCACAGGCAAATAATCTAAACAATCCCGGTCAAATCTATTCGGGAAATGTTTTAAAATTACCGACAGTTACGGAAAAAATTCCGGCAGCTCAAGTGGTAGTCAATAATCCAACTAATGCGCCTCCAGCGCAAGCTCAATCCGGGCAAACAACACAAAATGTGGGAGCGGCAATTACCGGGAATAGCTATGTCGTACAAAAAGGAGACTGTTTATGGAATATAGCTGTACGTGCGTACAACGATGGTTATCAGTGGACAAAAATAGCTCAAGCGAATAATTTAGCCAATCCTGATATGATCTTTTCCGGGAATGTTTTTATAATTCCGAGAGCGTAACTAAGTTATAAAGTTGAAAGTTATAAAGTTTATAAAGTCAATTGAATAAAAATCCTTGTACTTTATGAACATTAAGAATTTGATAACTTTATAAACTGTGTTGTGGTTTGCTACAATTATATTGCATTTTGTAATAGTAAATTAGTAGCGTAATATCTGCGGGATTAGTACACCGGTAGTACGATTCCTTCCCAAGGAATAGAAGCGAGTTCGACTCTCGTATCCCGCTCATTGTTTTTCTTTTTTCAATATCACTCTAACGCTTAAGATTAAATCTATAATTATTAAAGTTTAATTTTCAAGAAGTAATCAGCGGATTGTAAAATAATTTTATTCGAACAGTTATTGTGATCAGACGAGCTTGCTATTCCTAATATATTGTGGCATGATTGACAAATAATTATGTCTGAACACGAAGATTTGCACCTGCCTTTATCCGAAGAAGTCGATCAGTTAACACCTGCTGAGGTGGTGAGGCGTATGGAAACCTTACCTCATCCGGGTGATTTTACTAAAAGTGAATCTGAATTATTGTTGAATCCTGATACTGACGTAATTAAGTATATTGACGGGAGAGGCTTACGTTTAACAGCCTTTCTGAAAGCATTTAACGAGGCAGGCCATGTCCTTGTCGCAGTCCATGAAAATCATAAACCTCATGAAGTTTGTCCCACTTGTTCTAACAAAATTGAGTACGGGGGTATAAAATTATTGAAAGTAGACAAGCCCTGTGTAATCCAAATGGGTATTGATTACAAGGGTGATCCCGCAATAAGAGTAAATGCACAAGAGATGGATGAAGGACAGTTGCAAGTGATAACCGTGTCAAGGATGAATTTACATAATATGAAAGAGCATAACAGTAATGACGGGCAGGTTGATATGGAAATGTTAATTGACTTTATATCACCTCAGCGTCCGATTGATACTTCTCATGTTTAGTATATTGACGGGATACGTGTAATTTGCTAGTATTAATCGTGCCCCGTACAAAATCTAAAAACAAAACAAAATTTATATTTATCTCCGGTGGAGTAATTTCCGGAATCGGAAAAGGTTTAACTTCAGCTTCAATTGCTTTACTTCTAAAATCCGCAGGTTACAAAGTCGCTCCAATTAAACTTGAAGGCTATCTCAATATCGATGCGGGTACAATTAATCCCATCGAACATGGTGATCCTTTTTTGTGCGAAGATGGAACCGAAGGCGATATGGATATCGGGTCTTATGAAAAATTTCTCAATGAAGACATGGGGAAGGCAAATTTTGTCACCATGGGGCAAGTTTACCAAACAATTTTGGAAAAAGAGAGAAGATTCGAATATAACGGTGAAGACGTGGAAGCAGTCCATATTTGCGATGAGATAATAAATCGTATTAAAAAGGTTGCCGAAAAAGGAGACGCCGATATCGTACAAATTGAGCTTGGCGGAACAGCCGGTGAATATTGGAATGTATTTTTTTACGAAGCTTCACGCATGTTGGCGTTTAAAAATCCCGGCGATGTTATTCATATTCATGTCAGCTATGTGCCGACTCCGGGTCATTTGGGCGAACCGAAAACTAAGCCTACTCAATTATCCGTTCGAACTTTGAATTCTCTAGGTATCCAGCCTGATTTTATTGTCGCCCGGGCAGAAAAACCTTTGGATCAAAGAAGAAAAGAAAGATTTACGCTTTTCTGCAATATTTTACCTGAAGACGTTATTTCCAATCCCGATGTGGACTCGGTCTACCGTTTACCACTAATTCTGCATGAACAAAATATGGATAAAAGAATATTAGAAAAATTAAATTTGCCGCTGAAAAAACAGGATTTGACTGAGTGGAAGGGATTTATTGATAAAGTGGTAGCGCAACGTAAAAAAGAAATAACAGTTGCCATAGTCGGGAAATATTTTGGAACAGGCGAATACCAGATGCGTGATTCATATGCCGCGCTTTTTGATGCGATTGACCATGCTTCAACTGCGGAAAATGTAAAAGTTGTGACTAAATGGGTGGATGCCGAGAAAGTCGAGAAGGAAGGCGCTGAAACTGTGATTGGTCATCCTGACGGGATAATTGTACCTATTGGTTGGGGAGAACGCGGCAGCGAAGGAATGATTGCTTCAGCGATTTATGCGAAAAATGCGAAGATTCCTTATTTGGGTTTATGTTTTGGAATGCAATTGGCAGTAGTGGCATTTGCGCGTGACGTTCTCGGCTGGAAAGATGCCAACAGTGAGGAAATTGATCCTAGAACCAAGCATCCTGTAATTCATTTTATTTCTTCCCAAAAAGAATTGATTGCCAGAAGAGCGTACGGCGGAACTATGAGATTAGGCGGCTGGGAAGCCATAGTAAAAAAGGGAACGCGAGCTTATGAGATTTATCAGAAATATGGCGCTTTTATTGATGAGAAAAAAGGTTTAACCAGCGAAAGGCATAGACACAGATATGAATTTAACGATAAGTTTGCCGAAGAATTGGAAGCACACGGACTAGTTATCGCTGCGCGTTCGGTCAAAGAAAATTTGGTGGAAATTATTGAATTGCTTAAGAAAGATCATCCGTTTTTCTTAGGGACTCAAGGTCATCCGGAATACAAAAGCCGGCCGCTGCATCCTCATCCGATCTTTTTGGAATTCATCAAAGCCTGCGCAAAGTAAACGTTGACTTATGAATTAAGATTTAAGATTTATGTATGTAATACCTCAGGATTTGCCAAAGAATATATCAAAGGTTGTCATGCTGAATTTATTTCAGCATCTTCCCAGCTTCAGAAGAAGATCCCGAAACAAGTTCGGGATGACATCTTGCCAAATACTGAGTGGCTACTTATGAATGAATAGACAAAACTGAATATTTTAGCTATAATACACATATGATTTCACAAGATTTAAATTTTGCAGCCGGAGATAAAGTCCGCGTGCACCAAAAAATTCAAGAAGGTGATAAAACCAGAACTCAAATCTTTGAAGGTACGGTTATCTATATTAAAGGCCGGGGAATTAATAGAACAATTCAAGTCCAGAAAATGGTCGGCGATATAGCAGTTGAGAGAATTTGGCCATTGGCTTCGCCGAATGTTTTGAAAATTGAATTGAAAGAGAAATCAAAAAAGAAAATCCGCAGAGCAAATCTCTCCTATCTCCACGTAGCAAAAAGTTAAATATGGCATATTCTCCTGAACATTATGTTGTTACGGAAATACCCGGTTATGCCCAGGATATGATAAAAATGAACGATATAACAATTTTTGCTGCTGCTGAAATGTTACGTAATTATAAATTTAATTCAACAGAAGAATTAGGTATTCATATAGCAATCGCCACAAGTAAAAGAAACATTAGGCGAATTAAAAGCGAATTTGCTATTGAAGGTTATCAACTAAAAGAACAAAGGCTTGAAGTATTACATGGAATGTTAGAAAATGGAGAAGGTTCTAAAGAAAAAATTCAGAATGCCATAAACCTTTTGGGGAAAGATTTATACGAATTAATTGCATAATTTTAATGTTTAATGATGTAATATAAAGATAATGGATCTTTTTCGAAAGGAATTGGGGAGAAAAGGAGAAGAGTTAGCTAAACATTATTTAGTTGAACATGGATACCAAATTGTACAACAGAATTTCCTACTGCGTAATGGTGAAATAGATATAATAGCGATTGAAAATCCTGAGTCAAAAGATAGAACATTAGTTTTTTTCGAAGTGAAAACACGCACGAGCAATGATTACGGAACTCCACTGGAAGCAATTACCTACTACAAAATGAAAGCTCTGGTTAGAGCTGCAGAAGTTTTCAAACATTCACACAAAAATCTTCCTGATGCTTTAAGAATTGATGCAATTGCGGTTACGGTTTTGCCAAATGGAGAATTGGTAAATATTGAACACGTGAAGAATATATCAGAATAATTTTCAATTTTCAGTTCTCAATTTTCAATAAAGTTGTTATTTCAATATCTTTATTTGATCTCGCAGCTTCATTGCCGTTTCGAAGTCGAGGCGTTCGGCGGCCAGCTTCATTTCTTTACGTAGTTTGCTCAACAAGTCCTTTCTTTCATCCGGCAGTAATACATCCTTCTGGCCCAATTTAATCAAACTTTCCACAGTTTCCTGCTGTTCTTCTTCAACTGATCTTTCAACCAATTTATCTCTAACGGCTTTGATAATGGTTTGCGGCGTAATACCGTGGTCTTTATTATATTTTAATTGTATTTCTCGACGTCTGTTTACTTCGTCAATTGCGGCCTGCATTGATTTGGTCATGACATCTGCATAAAGAATAACTTTCGAATCGACATTTCTGGCTGCCCTACCCATAGTTTGAATTAATGAACTTCGGCTGCGTAAAAAACCTTCCTTATCAGCATCTAGTATTATTACCAGCGAAACTTCCGGTAAATCCAAACCTTCGCGTAATAAATTAATTCCCACCAAAACGTCAAATTCTCCCAAACGTAAACTGTCGAGAATGTCCTGGCGATCGAGAGTCTGAACATCCGAATGAAGATATGCCACTTTGATGTCTCGTTCCTGCAGATAACTGGTCAATTCTTCCGCCATCCTTTTGGTTAAAGTTGTAATTAATACTCTTTGTTTATTTTTAGTTCTTTCTTTAATTTCTTTAATTAAGTCGGGAATTTGTCCCTCTGTCGGACGGACAAAGATTTCCGGATCAACCAAACCGGTCGGTCTAATGAGCTGCTCAACTACGCCATTTTTTTCTTCTTTGGCCAGGGAAAGTTCATAATCGGTCGGAGTAGCGCTGACGAAAATCATTTCATGTGTTTTGCGCATTAACTCTTCATATTTCAACGGTCTGTTATCCAAGGCAGAAGGCAAACGAAAACCATAATCTATGAGCGTTTCTTTTCGTGCCTGATCGCCATTATACATACCACGAATTTGCGGCAATGTGATATGCGATTCGTCAACTACCAGCAGCCAGTCATCACAATTAGCCTCAAAATAATCAATTAATGAATAGGGCGGACTACCCGGTTCACGCCCGTCAAAATAGATGGAATAATTTTCAATGCCGTTTACGTAGCCGACTTCGCGGATCATTTCCAAATCAAAATTAGTCCTTTGTGCCAAACGTTGTGCCTCAAGTAATCTATTTTTTGAACGCAAATTAGCTACTTGTTTATCCAAATCCGCGCGAATGTGTTTAAAGGCTTCATTATATGATTTAGGATCAGTCATGTAATGTTTGGCCGGATAAATAACTGTTTTGTGCAAAATTTGAATTGTTTCTCCTGTTAAAGGATCAAATTCATGCATGGGTCGCAGGGAACCGTTGCTGATTTCCATTCTGATACCGTTATCCATGTAGGCCGGAAAAAGCTCAATACTGCCCCCGCGCACACGGTATGATCCACGTTTAAATTCGTAATCATTTCGGTCATATTGCAAATCGGACAAGCGAACTAAAATATCCCGCTGCTCAACTTTCTGTCCATCTATCAATTCCAGGACAAATTTACCATATTCAACAGGTGAGCCGAGATTGTAAATACAGGAAACAGACGCCACTACAATTACGTCTTTACGTGTTAGTAAATTGGTCGTGGCCGATAGACGAAGTTTATCAATCTCTTCGTTAATTTCAGCTTCCTTTTCGATGTAGGTATCACTGGAAGGCATATAGGCTTCCGGCTGATAATAATCGTAATAAGACACAAAATAGGAGACAGCATTATTAGGGAAAAAATCGCGGAATTCCTGATAGAGCTGGCCAGCCAAGGTTTTGTTATGGGAAATAATCAAAGTAGGCTTCTGCACGTTTTGAATCACGTTGGCAATTGTATAAGTCTTTCCACTGCCGGTAACGCCCAACAAAACTTGGTGTTTGGCTTTTCTTTCCAGGTTCTCAGTAAGCTGTTTAATAGCCTGCGGCTGATCACCGGTTGGTTTAAATTTAGAAGTTAGTTTAAAATCCATGCTTGTATTTTAACATAGATTACCAAATTTTAAATTTGTTCTGGTTTGTACCATTTTGTTCAGTTGACAAAAATACCCGAAAAGGCGTATAAATTATACAGAATTATGGCCGGAGTACTTTATAAAAAAGAGAGAGAATTATTGATTTTTCTCTCTCAATTTCAAAAACAATACGGTTATTCTCCTACTCTTCGTGAAATGGCAAAGGCGACAGGTCATAGCAGTGTTTCAACAATTCATGCTATTGTCCGAAACTTGGTGGATAAAGGATATGTCAAAAAAGATGAAGGCAATACCAGAACCTTACGAATTATGCATGAGGAATTTGCCTTGCCTGAATCGGGCGTAATTCGTTCAATAGAATTGCCGTTGATGGGCTATATTGCTGCCGGACGTCCGCTTGAGCCCCATACCGATCCGAATGCTACTTTTCAAATTTCAGCCTCTATGATTTCGGGTAACAAGACTGCTTATGTTTTACAGGTAAAAGGAGAATCGATGATTGAAGACGGAATTTTGGATGGAGATTTCGTCGTTGTCGAGCGGGTGGGAGATGCTATGAACGGTGAAATTGTAGTGGCATTGGTGGATGATAATCTGGCTACGTTGAAACGTTTTTACCGCGAAGACGGCAGAATTGTTTTAAAACCTGCGAATATGAAGATGGATCCGATTTATCCGAATACCTGCAGAATTCAAGGTAAAGTCGTCGGCCTCGTTCGAAAGTTTATATAGAATAGTACTCCTGACTTCCGGATTTAGTACTTGTTTTGACTCTTGTAAAATTTTATCCACATATTTTTAGTTTTCCAATAGTTTAACCATAGGGTTATCCTCTACATCCATTCGTTTCACGAATTGCTTGCCAGTAAGCTTATCGGTAAACGTGATATCCAGTATATCCCAAATCATATCATTTACACTTCGTATAGAATAATTCGTTTTCATTTCAATCGCCTTCGCCAAACAAAGGCTCGAGAAGACAATGAGAATATGGGCTTCAATGCTATCCCGCTTATGGTGGAAGATTGGTCGAGCCGCAAGATCCGATTTTGCTATACGAAACGCTTTCTCCACATGCCAGAGATTATGATAGTGTGTAATAATATCCGCGTCGGTGAGCGTTTCATCTTTCTCAAATAAATTGGTATAGTAGCCCTTTGTCCCAAGCAAGCGCTTTGTTTTTTCAATAAGATCGGTGTTAAGTTCGTATGCTTTTTCTTTTTTATCTTTACCTTTCTTTTTCTTCTTATCTGTTATCTTTTCAGTTTGTTTAAGCATCAAAAACTTTGTCCGTTTCCCCTCGGTATTTTTCGCGACTAAGTTCTCCGCCCTGATAATTTGCTTCTCCATCTCCCGCTTGTCTTTTTTGTAGCGCTTAAGGGAAAAATCACAGATCAGGAGTCCGTTCTTTGTTTGTGTTCGTATTGATTTTCCATCAATCTTTTGCAGCTCCTCTGCTGTTTGATTATCACCAATTAACTCAGTATGTATGTGCGCCATCTCTGTCTGCTTGAGGTTAGCTATTCTTGCTCCGACAATATATGACAACTGTTGCTCTTTGAGTTTTTCGACATTATCAAAGCTGATCATGGCCGCATCGGCAACAATGGTAAATGTTTGGATGTTGTATTTCTTCTTAAAACCTAAAATGGAGGGGATAAAGGTATCACCTTCAAACGTATTGCCTTCATATACCTCGTAGGATATGGGGAATCCTTCCTTTGTTACCATAAGGCCGATGACAATAATTGGCTGACCAATTTTTATCTCTTTACCCAAACCACCTTTTCTAAGGCCTTTTTCAATCATATTTCCCTCTTCATCAAATATATCCGCGTCTTCTCTACATGATTCATAGTAAAGCGTGGTCACGTCGTAAAACACCATGGAGAAGTCGAATCCGAATGTTTGCTTCGCGTAGGAAACTGCGATCTTTTCTGCTTCATCTTTCAAAAGTATGAGTTTTGGTAATCCCTCATAGACGGCAT
>DATKGO010000086.1:0-2958 GCA_035510695.1 Patescibacteria group bacterium
TACAGGATAGAGACCGAACTGTCTTACGACGTTCTGAACCCAGCTCGCGTACCACTTTAACCGGCGAACAGCCGGACCCTTGGGACCTTCTCCAGCCCCAGGATGTGATGAGCCGACATCGCGATTCCGATCTTTTCGGAATGCCCCTCCTGTTACCAGGAGGCCTGACTATACCTTCATCCCCTGTCATCTTTTTAAGGGGAGCTAGTCTTTTAGGAAAATTGTATATTATTCAATTAGATTAAAATTGAATTTCGCTTAGCTCAATCTTCCTCCCTATGTCTATATTAACTAAACATAGAAGTCGATACGGTTCTGCAAAAAGGATCTTTCGATCATTCTTTTTGCCAAACCTCGGTATTGTCCAAAAAACTTTTGGAGTTCACCGATTTTGACTAGTAAATTTATTATTCCATACATGCTCTAACATGTATTTTTCGAATAACCAAGCTTAAAAATTTCTTCTTAGGCGCCCCGATGTAAATTACATAAGGTGCCAAACCGCATCGTCGCTGTGGCAATTAACCCATAATTACTTATGGAATTAGACTATATCTTTATCCTTTTCAGGATACCAACGTGTGATAACTCGTGTATTTTTGCAAAAATGCAAATATTTGAGCTATCTCAATCTCATTTTATTGAGATCTCAGTCGTTACGGGGATAATTTGTAAGACATACTTGGAATTATATAGGTATTTATCAATTTCTTTAGCAAGTTCATACTAGAACCGGCAATTCGTAATCGATATTTTCCCTTATCTACGTTAATCGTAGATTGAATTCCAAATTTAGTCTGTAGAAACTTAATTAACCAGAGATTTTCTTCTAATGAAAAACATTGCGTATTGATACGCAATTGATTTTTATCAGCTGCTCCATCATCCATAATCCAAATCGCTAAAGCAAAAGGATCAAAGTTTTTTCTCAAAAATAATTTTGGAATAACTTTTTTCCTTTGGTCATTATAAAAAATACTTCGCAATTGATTAAATAATGGATGAGAAACTGTTCTGAAATAGTAAGCATTTCCGCTTCTTTTAGGTTTGGAATTAACAAAACTACTGACAAGAGAGTATTTAAAATCTACGTATTCTTTCTGGGTAATCCCATGATGAATACGCAGAGAATATCCTCTGGTTGTAGTTTCTAAATATCCGTCTCCTAAAATCGAACCAATGATAAACATCAGTTGTTTTTGGGAAAAACTTAATTTTCTTGCTTCTCTAGCTAATTTTGTATCCACAACAAATTATCTTCCCTCGGTATTATCCTATCATAAAATGATAGGGATTCACCGATATTAGTTGATTCGTTCGTCCCGATATTACTATCGAGTGGCGCCATACTTGACGCTTGGATGCGATCAGCCTGTTATCCCCGGGGTAGCTTTTATCCGTTAAGCTGTATGCCTACCACTAGGCATTACAGGATCACTAACATCGACTTTCGTCCCTGCTCGACTTGTTTGTCTCGCAGTCAAGCTGGCTTATGCGTTTGCACTATCATTCCGATTTCCATCCGGAATTAGCCAACCTTTGAACGACTCCGTTGCGTTGTAGGAGTCAACCTCCCCAGTTAAACTGCCCGCCAGAAACTGTCCCTCTGCCGAATTTTTATGCGGCTAGAGGTAATGATTGCATATTCCAAAGAGAGGTATTTCATATTTCGCCAAAGCTCCCTCCTATTCTAAACAATTAGAATATACTTTCAAATGTCAAGCTACAGTAAAGCTCCCGGGGTCTTTTTGTCCATGTACAATTAGGCCGCGTCTTCACGGCCATCTCAATTTCGCCGAGTAAATGTTCAAGACAGTTATTCACTCATTCTACCTTTCGTGCGGGTCGGAACTCCACGATAATCCTCAATTACTTGAGGCGTAGACTATATCTTCACCTAATATATTGAGAAGTTTTTGCTTTTTATATCTTCTTGCTCCTAGACCGTTCATTTGACATGAAATCGTCACAATTTCTTTTAAAGTAGCCTGTTTCAAATGTTTGCCTTCATATATCATTTGACATAATGCTGCAAATTTTTCAAAATCTTTCTTTTTTGAAGAAAGCAATGGATACTTTTGAAAATGTGGAATTACTTTTCCAATCAAATCTTTTATACTTCGTACTTCATACTTGAAAGTTCGATCGCTTGGGTTTTTTCGAATAGTTCCACAATCAAGATGCTGCTGAAATAATTTCAGAACTTCTTGACGGTCACCATTTTGTGAAACCGAAAAGCTTGGACGAACTTCAAGTAAAGTTCGGAGTTTTGGTCTTGGAGAAAAAGAAATACAAAAACTTCCTTCTCCATCGGCATATCCTGAAAGATATTGACCAATGGAGTGAGTATTAAGTGCTGGCGTATTAGGCATAATTAAAATTATGCCTCTGATTCATTAAAGAATCAAGTCGTTACAGGGTCATTCCAATAAATTGGAAGACTTACCCACGGTATTATCCTTATTTTAACACTTCAGCCTTGTTACTGAAGCAACATAATAGGACTCCACCGTTTTAAGCCAGTACGGGTTTGTTTTCTCTTGCCCGACAAGGAACTTCGCTACCATAGACTTATAGTTACAGTTCTGTAAATTTACAGAACACTTTATGTCGCCATAAAGATCGGACTATATCATCTCTGTCTAAAATCAGAGCTCAACGTGTAGTCTCTGAGGGTTCTAGCTTCATTTTGTGAAGTTAGTCTTCCCTGCTGATTGGCTCCACCAAGCAGATTATCAGTTCGAAATTAAATCGAACTACTGTTGGATACTGAGCTATTCCAGCATATAGTTGAGTTTTTTAACTGCCCTATAGTTGACAGTTATAGTTACTGCTGCCGTTTACTGGAGCTTATATCACAAACTGGCATCTTGCGACGCTTTATTCACGATATTTGACTTACCAGCACTGGGCAGGTGTCAGCCCCTATACTTTGCCTTTCGGCTTTGCAGGGACCTG
>DATKGO010000087.1:0-12250 GCA_035510695.1 Patescibacteria group bacterium
GCTATGGTTGGTGATCTCATCAGGCTGCTTTCTATCAGAAAGTGTCCAATTTTATTTTATATGTGATCCATTAATTGCATACCTAACTCTACTTTGTAACAAACCGTTCTCTCTTTGTCTCATATTGAGAATTGCTGAATAACCTAGATCTCATTGGTAAGCCATCGGTAAGAGTGCTAAGATTAATCTATGTATACGCTTAAAACCGAAGGAGTTATTATTAAACGTCGTAACGTAAATGAAGCGGATAAACTGATCACGGTTTTAACGAGAACAAATGGAAAATTACAAATAAAAGCTCCCGGAGTACGTAAAATTGCCAGCCGTCGTTCACCGCATATCGAACTTTTGAATAGATCTTTTTTAACTCTGTATGTTAGGTACACTACTCCTGTTTTGACAGAAGCACAGATGGTTTCGGATTATAAATTTATCAAACAGGATCTACTTAAAATCGGTTACGCTTATCATATTTGTGAAATTACGGACGGTTTATGCGCGGAAGGACAGGAAAATGAAACGGTTTTTGAACTGCTGATTGCGACTCTGGACAATTTATGCGCGACAAGTGATCCATTTGCCGTGGTGCATGATTTTGAACTGGATTTATTGGAAACATTGGGTTTTGGTACGGCAAAAATGCGGACGAGTGAATATTTCAATATCCACGCTTATATTGAAAGTTTGCTGGAGAAAAAATTGAGAAGCAAAGATATATTTTTGCAGAAAGAAAGCTATTGATCGTAAAAAGGAGCGGGAACGTAGTTTAGATAAGCTTCATGTGTGGATAATCGGGGTAAATCCGGAAGTGGAACTCGTAAGTAACTAACGTTAAAGTGGGTTGGAGGTAGATTATCTTTACGTAAGTTTTTTTCATGCGGAGAAATAAAAACGACGTTAATTTTTTTGTCCCCAGGTATTTCTATGCTCTCCGGCAGTTCGACTTGATCTGTAACACTCGCCATTAGATCTTCGAGTAGATGAAGAAGAAGCTCAGGGTTAGAGCGTAATCTCATAAGAAGAGAGGAAAATCCATTTAATTTCCTTTCTAACTGCAGATTGTTACCGCTTTTCATTTCATATATTTGTTTAAGTGACCAAGTATATGATGGTAATACGTGGAATTGGAAACCGTCAGGAAGGATTTCATATTTTGTAGAATCAGGGATTGTTAATAGTTTGTCAGTTAAATGGGGACCAATAACTGCGGTGGTAGTAGAGTCTTGAGTAATGTGATCAAAACATGCTTCTTCGTAGAGAAAACCTTTAGGTCGTTTTCGGCCAGGATCATGCGGATTTTTTATTATATCGATGCCGTTTTTTACGACGACAAATTGTTGGCTGGGGACAGCCTCAACGAGCGCTTCTCTATATCTTGCACGTTCAATCGGTGTTGCCATTAGTAAAATGTCACGCTTTTAGTATTGCTCTTATTAAAATTATTACAAATTTTAGCGAAACAATGCAAGAGCTTAAAATCACATTTTTTGTTTTGCTTTTCAAATCTTCCCTCATCTCTTCTTTTCTGCTATTATAAGGCTATGAATGGGAATCTCATGGAAAAGATTGTCGCTCTTTGCAAAAGACGGGGATTTATCTATCCCGGATCTGAAATTTACGGGGGATTAGGCGGAACTTGGGATTACGGGCCAACCGGAAGTTTACTGAAAAAAAATTTGAAAGATATTTGGTGGAAAGAAATGGTACAGCTGCGGGATGATATCGTCGGCATAGATGCAGCTATCTTTATGAATCCTAAGGCTTGGGAAGCATCAGGACACGTGGAAGCATTTACCGATCCTCTAGTTGAGTGTAAGATTTGTCATCAGCGTTTCCGAGAAGACAAACCGAAAGAAATAGCAGCCCATGAGAAAACGCATGAAGGACAAAAAGTGGAGTGGACAGAGCCAAAAAAATTTAATCTTTTAGTCAAGTCATATTTGGGAATTATTGAAGGAGAACAATCGGAACTGTATTTGAGAGGTGAGATTACTAACGGAGTACAAGTTAATTTTAGAAACGTAGTTGATTCGACACGGGTTAAAATCCCTTTCGGAATAGCGCAAATCGGAAAAGCCTTCAGAAATGAGATAACGCCGGGAAATTTCACATTTCGCTCACGTGAGTTTGAACAAATGGAAGTCCAGTATTATGTCGAGCCAAAAGAAGAGATTGGCAAAAAATGGTTTGAATATTGGAAACAAAATCGCATGGATTTTTATTTGAAACTGGGAATTAAGAAAGAAAATCTGCGTTTCCGAGATCATGAAGATAATGAACGGGCACATTACGCCAGAATGGCGACGGATATAGAATATAATGCGCCGTTTGGCTGGTCAGAGTTTATGGGAATTCATCACCGCGGAGATTGGGACCTTCGGCGCCACATGGAATATTCCGGCAAAGATATGCAATATAAAAATCTTGTAACAAATGAAGCATATATTCCCTGGGATATTGAAACTTCAGCCGGAGTTGATCGGTCAATTCTATTTTTACTTATTGATGCATATACTGAAGAGGAAAAACGAATAGTATTAAAATTGCACCCTCAACTTGCGCCATATAAGGTTGCTGTATTTCCGCTTTTGGCCAATAAAGAGGATTTGGTAAATAAAGCTCGAGAAATTTATGAAAGCTTGCGGCCGCAGTTTATGACAGCTTTTGATGATAGAGGGAATATTGGTAAGCGCTATTTGGCGCAGGATGAAATCGGAACGCCGTGGTGTGTGACTGTGGATTTTCAAACTATGACTGATGGAACTGTGACGATTCGAGACAGAGACAGCGCAGAACAGATACGTTTGCCGATCGAGATATTAGAAGGGTTTGTGAAGGGAAAATTGGAAGAATAGTTGCTTTTCACCCTCACCCCTTTGCCTCCGGCAAAGACCCTCTCCCATCAGGGGAGAGGGAAAAACAAGAAAAATTTGACAATTTAGGTAAGCTTGGTACAATTATCTTATGTTAAAGAAATTACAAAGTAGAAACGTCTTGATAGCTATTGTTGCTGTTTTGATATTGTTGGTAGTCGGAGGCGGAGGATACTTCTTCTTATCCTCACATAATAATGCCGCAAATTCGAATACGACTGCAGACGCACAGGACGATCAAACTCCAACAGCCGGGAATCTGCAGCCTTCAGATATCGGTTTACAATTGGTGTTACGTGCTGATAATCAAGCAATTAAGTTTACAGCTAATAAATTAGATGGCGTAAAAACACTTGAGTGGACTTTTACTTATGATGCTGACATACCGGCCTCTGATCAGACAGCCGATAACGCGGGCAGTAAAGTTACGCAGGAATTTGGCAGTGATTCGCCTGTAAATGTGGAAGGAAAATCCAGTTATGATTCAGGTTTTCGCGAGTTAGGAACATGTTCGAGCGGTCATTGCCGATACGATACTGGAATTACATCCGTGAGTTTAGTCATGAAAGTAACTAAGACAGACGGGAAAGTTTATCAAATCCAAGATTCCATAAATTTACCTCAGTAAAAATTCCCCCTTTTCATTGATGAGTTTATCTGTTAGTATAAAATTTAATGGGGTTTGAAGCATTACAATGCTTAGGCGCTGCAGGAGAAGTAACCGGATCGGGTTATGCCCTCAAAAAATCAGACGGTAAAATTACTCTTATAGATTTCGGCTCATTTCAAGGTGATGAAAAAAACAATCAACGTAATTTAGTCCCTCCGGATATTGATATCAATAAAATCGACGCTGTTATAGGAACACATCCGCATGTTGATCATATAGGAAGATGGGGATATTTACGAAGCTTAGGTTACAATGGCTCTTTCTTCCTTACAGAACCTGCGGCCAGAATTGCTCCGCATATTCTTAATGATGCCGTAAAAGTTACACAAAGCAACGGAAAACCAATTTGTTCTCTTGAAGATGTTCAGGGAGTGGTTAATAATTTAAGACCTGTGAAATATAATGTACCGACTGTAATTGGCGGAAATTTAACTACATTTTATGACGCGGAACACATTATCGGATCGGCAAGTGTAAAAATTAGTGAAGGTAGGGATGGAAAAGGTCAAAGTGGGGTTTTTAGCGGAGATTTGGGAAATCATGCCAGTAGCATAGCCAGACCGAAAGGTGAGATTGGTCAGGCTGACTGGGCAGTAGTGGAGGATACTTACGGGGGAAGGCAACATCCCAGTGAAGATCCGGGTCAATTCTTCATGGAGCAGATTAGACACCTCAAACAACACGGGACCTTACTGGTTTCGGCATTCGCTCAAAACGGATTACAAAAAACATTAGTTGCTTTGCATAAAGAACATCGTGCTGGAAGGTTGAACAGAGACGGGGAACATATTGATGTACCGATTTTTGTCCATGCTCCTTTGGGAATGAAAATAACCACAGAATATCTCAGTCCTGGGATACGGGAATACTGGAGTGATGAGATGAATGATCTGGCTAAAAATCCGTTTTATTTTCCGGGAGTTGTTTTTGTGGATAATACTAGTATGGTCAGAAATTATAAAGGGAAGAAAGTAGTTTTAGCCAGCGGCGGCATGTGTAATGGCGGTCCAATTCTCGGATACTTGGAGGAATTTGCTCCCGATAAGGATGCTGTGATTATGCCTGTCGGATATCAGGGTGAAGAAACCAGAGGTAGGCAACTTATTGATCCGAATACTCGATTTATTGATTTTAATGATCGTGCAGTTCCCTTGAGAGCCAGAGTCGTTCAGGTTAAATCCATGAGTTCACATGCGGATCATCCACAGTTGTATGATTGGTTGAGGAAAATTCAAGGCTTACAAACAGTTATTTTTACACACGGTGACGATCCGGCCAGAGATGCGTTGGAAGAATCCGTACATCAAGGTCTGAATATTTGGGATACCCATAAACCTCATTTTAACGATACTATTTTTTTAGCCGCGTAAATAATTTCTGTCTCGAAGAAAAAATTGGAAATAATTTGAAGATGCTGAAATAAATTCAGCATGACAAGTTACTTTCGTGAAAATTCCTATTGACAAATTTCACAGAGAAGAGTAAAAATAGGAGATGTAGTCCAAAGTAGGACAAAGTAGGAAAATAATTAACACAAAAAAATATGTTACTGGGACAATTTGACGGAAAAATAAGTGAAAAACAACAGATTAGCCTGCCCAGTAAATTCAGACAAATCCTGGGTGAGAAGATTATCATTACGAAAGGATTTGAAGCCTGTTTAATTATCGTGTCCGAGCATGAATGGAAAACATTACTGGAAGGAACCGAAGGACGACCCTTTACAAATAAAGCAGCCAGAGAGATACAAAGATTTTTATTGGGAAACGCGAGTTTTGTAGAGTTGGATCATAAAGGAAGATGCGTGCTGCCCGCGTATCTTCGCGATTATGCCGGACTTAAAAACGACATAGTTTTCGCCGGTATCCAGCGTTTTGTCGAAGTTTGGAATAAAAAGGCTTGGGACGAACAACAGGAAAATTTGTCAGAACACGCGAGTTTGATCGCAGAACGCCTGTCCGGAAATGAGAATGTAAATGAATAATTATCACGTCAGCGTTCTTTTAAAAGAAGTAATTGAATATTTAAAGGTTAAGGAAAACGAAAAATATATTGACGCGACATTGGGTGGAGGAGGACACAGTCTTGAGATTTTGAGAAAAGGTGGGGGAGTATTGGGGATTGATGTTGATCAAGAAGCGCTAAGTTACGTTGGAGGCTGGAGGCTAGAAGACAGAAGAAGAATAACACTAGCCAGAGAAAATTTCAGAAATATTGATTCTATAGCGAAAGGAAATGGATTTGAACAAGTAGCCGGAATATTGTTTGATTTCGGTGTTTCGAGTCATCAAATTGATGATCCGAAAAGAGGATTTACTTTTCAACAAAGCGCAAATTTGGATATGCGGATGGATCAGGATTTGGGAGTCACGGCCAAGGATTTGGTCAATGCTTTAAGTAAAAAAGATTTGATTGAAGTATTTAGTAAATATGGCGAAGAAAGATTCGCGCACGGTATAGCAACGGAAATTGTAAATGTGCGAAAAGAAGGTTTGATAACGACAAGTGAAGATTTGTTAAGCATTATTAACAGAGTTATGCCTGCCAAACTTGATCGAATCGCGGCGGCGGCAAGAATATTTCAGTCTCTGAGGATAGTGGTAAACGATGAATTACACGCGATTGAAGAGACATTGCCGAAAGCATTGTCACTTTTAAAGCCAAAAGGAAGATTGGTGGCAATATCTTTCCATTCGTTGGAAGATAGAATCGTAAAAAATACGTTTAAGGAATTTGAAGCGAAAAATTTCGGGAAAATATTGACCGCGCATCCGATTGGCGCGACCGATGAGGAAATGAAAGATAATGTGCGCAGTCGAAGCGCAAAATTGCGAGCATTTGAAAAATTATGAAAAAATATTATTTAATTCTTGCCGGTTTAATTACGGTTATTCTTCTCTTAATAATTGCAAATATTACGTTATCAAATAGTATGTCAACCGGCGGTATAGAATTATCCCAACTACAATTAAAACTTCACGATTTGCAGATGCAAAACAGTATTTTGGAAGAAAAAGTACTTTCGCTTTCTTCATATACGCATATTGCCTCGCAGGCAGCTACCCTAGGATTTACTCCGGAGAAAACACAACTTTCTCTGTCTACTCCATTGCCTTTGGCATATAATCCATGAACAGACGCTGTCGTTTTGCATTAGTGTGTTTTATTGTGGTATTTCTATGTGTTATTCTGCGTCTATTTTATTGGCAAGTTGTGCGCGCAGACGAATTAGTCAGTTTAGGTCAGGCACAATATGGAGATAATATACAAATTACCGGGCAGCGCGGAGAGATAGAAACAGCGGATGGGTTTTCTCTGGCCGCTAATCAACTCAATTACACTGTTTTTGCTAATCCTAAGGAGGTAGAAAATGATGATTTGACTGCCAATGCTTTAAGTCCTATCTTACAAGTGGACAGTGCCAGTATAAGTGCTTTACTTTCTCTGGATCGGTTTTGGGTTTCTCTGTCTCCCGCAGTTACCAACGACACAAAAAATGAAATTGATAAATTAAAACTTCCGGGAGTAGGGTTTGAAGAAAAATACACTCGTTTTTATCCCGAAGCTTCAATGGCAGCTACTTTGCTTGGTTTCGTGGGAAAAGATGCAAATGGTGAAGATCAAGGTTATTTTGGTTTGGAAGGGTTTTATGACCGACAGCTTAAAGGAAAATCAACTTATGAAACGCAAATAAATGACGCGTTTGGAAGACCGATTTTGGCAAAATTGGAGAATTTTAGCGGTGATACGGCCGGCAGAACTTTGGTATTACATATTGATAGAGCGGTTCAATATATGATGGAGGACGAATTACAGAAAGGTATGCAGTTATACGGCGCACAAAGTGTTACCGCGGCGGCAATAGATCCTAAAACCGGAGGAATTATCGCTATGGCTTCCCTTCCTTCGTTTGATCCGCGGACTTATCAGGATTATTCCGACGATCTTTTTCTCAATCCTTTTATCAGCGATACTTATGAACCGGGTTCGACCTTTAAGCCACTGGTTATGGCTACGGCAATTGATAAGGGTTTAGTTACGCCATATACAAAATGCAACATTTGTTCCGGTCCCGTTCCAATTGGCGGATATGAAATTCATACTTGGAATGATGAATATGCGCCTAATATCGACATGATTCATGTTATTCAGGACTCGGATAATACCGGAATGACCTTTGTGGGAGAAAAATTAGGACTTAGCGGGATGGAAGATGTATTACAGAGATTCGGTTTTAATGATTTGACAGGAATTGATTTGCAAGGCGAAGGCGGATCGGATATAAAATCAACCGACAATTGGTATCCGATCGATGTCGCCACTTCCAGTTTCGGACAGGGAATTGCCGTGACGCCGATTCAGCTTTTGACTGCTTTTGCCAGTTTGGCAAATGACGGAAAACGTATGGAACCGCACGTAGTGGATAAAATTATTACTTCCGACGGGCAGACAATTGTAATTCCGCCAAAGGTTCTGGGTCAGACGGTTTCCATGCAGACTGCGAGAGTAATGAATGAGATATTGGTTAACGCGGTAAATAACGGAGAGGCAAGTTTTGCCAGGCTTAAAGGTTATAGAATCGCCGGTAAAACCGGAACAGCTCAAATTCCGGTGGCAGGACATTATGATCCGACAAAAACGATCGCTTCATTTATCGGTTACGCGCCGGCCGATGATCCGAAATTTGTGATGCTGGTTATAGTCAACCGACCGACTTCATCAATTTACGGTTCGGAAACTGCGGCGCCGATATTTTTCAGTCTGGCTCAGAGGATGTTGAATTATTACGGTATAGCCCCGACGGAATAGTGATTTATGATTTAAGATTTATGAATAAAAGAATAAAGAGGAGTTAAAAGAAGTTTAGCGGATATAAAGGCAGGTAGATATACTGTTGTTAAAAGCGACGATGACATTGAGAAACACTTCAAATTTGGGGAACGTATTACTACTTCAGTTGAAAGACCTTCATTAATTTCTTTTTTAATTCAGGAATAACTTCCTCGGGTAATACACCGATAACTTTTCCAATTTGAGAAGGGGTAGTTGTAATCAGCCTATGAAGTTTAATTACTGAAAGAGAATGTAGTCCTGTAGAAGAAAAATCCGGCAATGTAGAATCAAGTATAATATCGGTTTCTAAAACTTCATCGGAATCTGTAGTGATGTATGCAAGAATTGTATGATTATATTTGCTAAAAGACGGTGAAATGACTAAAGAAGGACGAGGTTTAGTTTTTTCGAAATCGTCTGCAAACGGAAAAAGAAATTTAACGATCTGGTACATAAGGTTCAGGAACAAATGGTTTTAATTTTGCATTAGGGGAAATATTATCCACATCCAGAGTGCCATCTTCTTTAGCCCATTGATAAAATGAATAGGCAGCCAGGCGATCCATATCTTCAATTCCTTGGTTAGTATTGTCTTTAATTCGGGCAAATCCACCAATAGCCATTTTTATAAGTTCAGTTGTGTTGAGCGTGCCAAAAGTGGATTCACGTAATATTTTCAAGGCTTTTTCGATGTCTGGGGTTATAGTTATTCGTATATTTTGTGCCATAATATGTCTATATTATGCCATAAATAGCCATTTGTCAAGCGCAGGGGCGGAAGGATTAGAACTGCGTGGCCAGGGGAATAACTGCTTTTGTCGGTACTTCAAACCAATAAGAAGTGCCTTGGCTGCCATCAGTGGTTTTGGTATTAATAATAAGTAAAGTATCGGATGCCCACCCGGTAGTTTCAGCATAGAAATCGGCGGTATTTTGGGCTTTAAAAAGAACAGTCTCATTTAAAGATGCATCAACGTCTATAGGTGACCCATCAGCCTTTAAGACAATTGCTTCATTTCCCGCAGGATTAGTGTGAGTTATAAAGACATAGTTATTATCAGGCGACCAGGTATTAAAAGGTATACTCATAGAATCTGAATTTGAAGGGTAGTTTATAGAATAGACTGTTTGTAGATTGGTTCCGTCAATATTGGAAGTCACAAAGTTATAAGTTTTACTTTGATCACTCTGGGTGTTTACTGTCATGGTGAGCTGTTTTGTCCCGTCAGGGGAAAGCTGCGAAGTTACCTGGGGTTTGGGAATAGGAGTAACTGAGATTATAAGTGTAGAAGTTGGTATTAAATTGGGAGTAGGATTTGAATCTTGAAAATTCGCTACTACCGGAAGCGACACTTTATTTTGCACAGTGTTATGAGTTACAAAGTAAGCCACGATAAATCCGGCAGCGGCGGCCAGGAGAAGAATTATAACTGAATCAATTTCGATTTGATGCTTTATAGTCATAAATTATTGAACCGGATTATTTTGTATACATTGATGATCACTGGTTATTTGGTCGCAGATCGATACTTCTGTGCCGGGAGTGTTTCCGTTTGGACCGTCTGCCCAATCATAAAGCGTCTTTGCATCCGTTTGACGTAAATTTACGCATCCATGACTCATAGGATGGCCGAAATTATCATGCCAGTACGCGCCGTGCAGACCAAAGTCATTATAAAAATACATGACGTAGGGAACATTGGGCAAGTCGTACGCGTCTGCACCTTCTCCGCCTGTCATACGAGTCGAAAGAAGTTTTTCCCAGATATGGAAGTTCCCGGTAGGCGTAGCTTGCCATTTTCCGGTGGAGACGAAAGTTTTTAAGATTTGTGTCGAACCCTGATAGGCAATCAGAGTTTGCGTAGACAGATCGACAAAGATACGTTTTTCAGCTGAAGGAGTAGCTATACCTAAAACCTTTTCCGGTTTTTCATTTTGCGGATTAATGGTGGGAGCATATACTTTTTTCCCTTCAAAGACACCAGGTACATTATTTTCAATTTTGAAATATAGATCGGATTTACAGCTCCCTGAGTTTGCGCAGTGTGGAATATTCCTGTGGGGCTTAAGAAGGACATAGCTTATGGCAAAAGATAAAAGAAAGATAATTACCAAGATTAAATAAAATTGAATGTTAGAAGTAGCCTTTTTTTTCTTAGGAAATTTTTTACGCTTCATATTATCAGCGTATTAGGAATTTACACTTATTTCAAGAGGCAGTTATATTATTCCTCAGCTTTAATTGAAAGATTTTTGCCATTGTAATTAAAAACAAAAGTAACTGTTTGGTCTTTATTATTGGTGATATATAAATTTTGCATTTCATTGGTTTGACTTTTATCGGTATTATCATCATAAATTGACACCCCGAATTGTTCCGGAACTTCCGGAATGTTCGCGAAGTCATGTCTGGTCGGAGCATAAGTATCCAGTCCGGCGTCTTTTGCCACCCAATATAAAAGAGAAGCTAAATGACATACTCCATCTCCGGCCAAATAGCCGTCGGATTTAAAGCCTTCAGCGATGCTAAAATCGGCATTGGTGGTTTTCGTCACTTTTCCGGTGTATTGCGGTAAGACGTCATCATGGAAAGCAAATGTTTCACCGGGTTTTAAGGCAAGTTTATATTCAAACGGTTTTTCCACGTTTTTCCAGTCAACAGAATTTGGGTTGATTTTGAGGCCTTCGGTATAGTCAATGGCCAGCAGAATATTATCCTTAAACACGTCATTAACCGACGCTACAGGATAGCGGTCTTCCAGCGAAAATTCATGCACGGCAAGAACTTTAGGCTCAGGCAAAGCTATTTGAGCGTGAGCTAATGGCAAAAATGCCATAATTAAGGCTAATATAAATGTTGGGAGCATAATATTATAAGGCAGATGTCTGCCTAAAAGTGAGGTTAGTATATCATACTATAAGATGTTAATCAAGCATGCGAGCCTTAATTAGGTCTAAAAATTATTAAGTTTTGTGGCTAAAATTATACAGAAAAAGTAAAGATTTTGATTCTAGCGGATCGTAGCGCCGGACTGAGTTTTTTTACTGGGCTTAAGAAGCAATGGTTTATTTTTACCATTTGCAGCTAAAATCATACCTTGGGATTCTTCACCCATCATGGTTCTGGGCAGTAAATTAAAGACAAAAATATATTGTTTGTTGAGTAATTCTTCAGGTTGATACCACTGTGCAATGCCGGTGAGAATATTTCTCTTTCCTTCTTCTCCGAAATCGACTGTCAGGCGAATCAATTTTTCCGAGCCTTCTTTGCGTTCTGCAGTTAAAACAGTGCCGACACGCAGATCCAGTTTGGCAAAATCATCGATGGTAACTGTAGGTTTCATGGTTAATATTGTAGCAGATTTAGCTGTGAATTTGTTGTGATATGTTTGTTCTGAATTGTTCCTTCCGGAAGTTCGAGTACATGTTTAAATTTGGGATTCCAAAGAAAAATTCGCCAGGGCTCGAGACTGGTTTTTATGGCTTGAACTGTAAAATTGTCATCTAATATTACCACGTCAATCGCGTACTTCATGCCAAAGGTATGAATTCCCCAGCGAGTTTTGATATGTAAGGGATAGGGTTTATCAGCTTTCAGCAGGCCAATAACGCGGTCTTTGATAGTGCTTGCGGGGATAACTTCGTCAATAGAAATTGCTGACTTTTTAGTCATATTTATTTCAAATACAGTATATCACTTATTTTGTTATTTACGAGTGAAGAGGTATAATGTGCAGCAATTCTCAATATGAGACAAAGAGAGAACGGTTTGTTACAAAGTAGAGTTAGGTATGCAATTAATGGATCACATATAAAATAAAATTGGACACTTTCTGATAGAAAGCAGCCTGATGAGATCACCAACCATAGCCCA
>DATKGO010000088.1:0-3595 GCA_035510695.1 Patescibacteria group bacterium
CATCTTCGCTTCAAGTTCGGTCGGAAAAAATTTTTATTCACAATTTAATTCTTTATTATCATGGGAAAAATTAATCAAGGGATCCTTGGCGGTGTCTCCGGCAAAGTCGGGAATGTGATTGGCAGTTCATGGAAAGGTATCGATTACCTTCGCATCATGCCTCAAAGTGTTGCTGACCCTAAAACGCCTGCACAGCTTAATCAACGATTGAAGTTTGCTTTAGTTGAAGGATTCGTTCAGCCAATGAGTCAATTTGTACGTATAGGATTCAAAGCTTATGCAATAAAAATGAGTGGTTTCAATGCTGCCATAGCTTACAATATTCGCAATGCTGTTGGCTTTATACAACCTGCATATGTTTTGAATTATCCCAATGCTCTTGTATCTCGTGGAACTTTGGAAATTGCAGCAACTCCATCCACAGTAGCTTCAGCCGGTGAAATAGTAACATTTAACTGGTTAAACCCTACAGGTGCAGGGAATGCCTCCGATACAGACACTGCATTGGTTCTGTTATATAAT
Organism: Patescibacteria group bacterium; assembly: GCA_035510695.1. Classification (GTDB taxonomy): domain Bacteria; phylum Patescibacteriota; class Microgenomatia; order Levybacterales; family UBA12049; genus DAIDHK01. The sequence goes on from DATKGO010000088.1 coordinate 523, forward strand.
GAATCAAAGAAACAATGTGTGTATTTAGGTGATGTCGCAACACGCGCTGACCTCACACAGGCCATTTCGGTCCCAGCTTCATGGGATGGTGACTTAATTCACTGTTATTTGTCTTTCATGTCTGAAACTAACGGCACCGTATCGAATAGCGGCTATGCTGGTGCTGTTACAGTTCTTGCATAGTTGAAGACAGCTTAAAACCAAGCAAGTACAGCGGGTTAAGAATTACCTTCTATCATTAGAATACGTATTTGCAGCAACGCAGATACGTATTTCTATTTATAGTAAAATACGTATTTATGCGTATTGACAAATAGCCAGGCATTGTATTATTTTTACATCGTCTTCGAAAGTTAGATAAAAGATGCTGGTAACATTAATAACGGGACTATCGGAGTCGCAGGAGAGTAGTTTTACCGATAAAAACGGTACAAGAGAAGGAAACAATAAATTAGGAATTGAATAACAAGTTTAATCCTATATTTGAGTTATCCTTCTCTTTTTTTTCCTTCAAAAGTTTATTTATTTTGTTAAATACTTTTCTGCAAATTACATCGTATTCTTTTTACCCGTCCGGTCTGGCGCGCTAATAAGTAATTTACATTTGTACCGGACGCAATTTTGGTTTATCTAAGAAACGCAGAAGTCAGCCGCTATGCAAACAGAACGCGTATATTGTCCCGTACTATCCGTAAATCCTTCCTCGATTTGCACATTTTCTGATTTAGTCTCCGGTCCAAGGCCATCCCGACAGTTAGAGACATATAAAGAAAACTTCAAAAAAAACCAACACAATGACAAGATTAGTAAAATAGCAGCAAAAAAGATATCCTTAGCACTAGATTACATTATCTATGTAGCCAGGCCGAAAACAATACCAGCAGGTTACAAAGGTGCCGGAAATCAATATAAACTTGCCTTCGTTACTTTAAGCTTGAGTGCTAAACAGATTCATACGGATAAAGAAATAATTACCAATTGTTTACAGCCATTATTAAACTATTTTAGGAAACATTACAAATTAGAAAACTACGTATGGAGAGCGGAAAAACAGAAAAACGGAAATATACATTTTCATATTGTACTCGATAAATGGATACCATATCAGGACCTTAGATTGCATTGGAATTTATACCAACAAAATTTAGGATATATAACCAGATATTCAGAAGCGCAAAAGCAATTTCATAATAAAGGATTCAAACTACATAAAAGTATGCTCAAAACATGGTCAGTAGATCGACAAAAAAAGGCATATGACAAAGGATATAAAGAAAACTGGAATAATCCGAACTCTATAGATATTCATTCAACAAAACGAATTAGAAATCTAAAAAAATACCTATGCAAATATCTAACAAAACAAACTCATGAAAAAATTAACGAAGACGAAATCAATAATTCAACTGTCTCAGGCCTGCTCTCAATTGACTCTCGACTTTGGGCCTGTTCTGAGCAACTTTCAAACCTCAGAGGTGCTCGCTCCGATATAGACTTTGACACCTTTAACGAAATTGAGCGAATACGATCGACCAAAGGCGTAAAAACAATAATTAGTGACTATTTTACAGTTACATTCATAGAACTAAAGCAATTGAATGAAATTGAATTTCCAATAATTACAAAATTGTTCAGGGAATATATTGAATTGAAATTTCCGACATGAAGTGATATCCTTTTACTTTCACATTTGTATATTTGACAATTAACATTTGTAACATTTATATTTTAAACAACAAATTATCATGAAAAAAGAACTAACGATTTTACAGCTCAAAAAATTATTAGAGTTAAACACTATTCACATTAGTAAACTGATAAGGAGCTTTGCCATGTTTGAGATAGACTATGAACACTCTGATTCATTTAAAGGAGCTATTCAGGAATGTACCAATTTAGTAACTCAATTAAACTATAAAGGAGTCAATACCTCTAAATTTGATTGGTTAAAGCATTTTAATAATTTCAAACCTATGGAATTCAAATAAAAAGGTACCTGAAAAAATTTAAAAAGTTATCTCCCAAATCCTAACCGTGCCATTAGGAGGCGTTCAGATTTGAGGATAACTTTTTAAATTTTAGAAGATCGTCTTTCAAAACTAAACACCAGGAAAACACTATTTCAAACATGACGGATTATCTCGCAAGTTGCGGCCTTCCCTAGGATGCAAAGATATTGTAAGTACTTCAAATAAGAACCAAATCATAATGGGTATTATAAAACCGGCTATGTAAGCGCGTCCCCATCTAGCCATATTATTTTATCTTCAAAATAGTTTTGTTTTAGGCTAGCTAGGGCCCCTCGCGGCCTGCATCGCGTTGGTTACCTCTTCGTCTAGTAGTCCCCCCCCTGTTTGCGCCTGTTCATGCTGTCAAGAAATTGGCGCAAAAACAGCGGGTCCCCCTTTCCCTATTTCCGCGGTTCTTTCTGCGGCCGTTCTTATAATCGCCATTATGTTTTGGATTCTATAGTCTGTACTCCTTTGCATCCTAGGGAAGGCCGCAACTTGCAACTGTTTAGTTTTCTTAAAGATGTTTGACAGTTATAAAATATTGACTTTACATATGTAAATTATTCAATTGACAAATGTGAACTGTGTTAAATTATTTTCCAAAATATGTGACGAATTAAAAAAAGTTGTATATTCGTGTAATAAAATTTTACTATATGAAAATGAACAGGTTTTTTTTAGTTATCTGCGTTTTATTTACTATCGTTTTATTAACATTTGTAAACTCAGATTTAAGAGCAGATACAAATGTAATCGCTCAATATGATGACTCCCCTTCTCTTGCAATCGGGACCGCGTTGACCATCTACGAGACTGTTGTTAGGATCGTTCCAACGAAATCAAACAACAGCATTCTGAACTTTATTTTTAAATGTCTTCACGAAATTTCCGAGTTCTTGAACGTTAAAAAAGAATAATACCATCTTCGCTTCAAGTTCGGTCGGAAAAAATTTTTATTCACAATTTAATTCTTTATTATCATGGGAAAAATTAATCAAGGGATCCTTGGCGGTGTCTCCGGCAAAGTCGGGAATGTGATTGGCAGTTCATGGAAAGGTATC
>DATKGO010000089.1:0-6311 GCA_035510695.1 Patescibacteria group bacterium
AAATTACTTACCTATCTTCACAAAAATGTTTGAGTCAATGCTCAATATCTTTGTATTTAATAGGTCGCTAAAAGCTATCTGTTTTTCTTGCTTCGTATACTCAAAAAAGTCAGACCAGTTGGCGAGTAGTTTCATAAAACCGATAAAGTCGGTCATTCTTTCAAACTCTCCGCCTACATAAACTGAAAACTTTTTTCCAATAAGGTTGGCCAATTGTTTTTTCATTTGTTTTTTTATTTACCCCTATTCAGTTTTCAATGTACCTACTACTACCAGTATACACTATACAACTACAAATGTCAAATCATTTCCCTACAACTGGGTCAGTATCCTCATAGAGAATATCTTATGACCCATGTGTCGGGAAACAACCCCGACACTTTTTACTCAAAAGAAACCAATTTAGCCGTCAGAAGTTCCTTTGGAGAAGTCAATCCAATCTCAAGCTCAATCTCTTGATTTACACGAGACTGCAACGAAGCGACTTGTTCAGCAGTAACTTTAAATTCAAAAATCTCACCCTCAATGTTAAAACGAACCTTGTTAGAAACCCCTTCTCTCTGCGCACCCTTATCGTCCTTGAACGAGTAAGGCTTTGCAATAGCAGAAAGAAGTTTACCTGTAGCATTTATAATCATATTTTTTTTATATTATTGTAATGTCTATAACGACCTTTACCCAACCATTGTGTATCAAATTGCTTATCTTTACAAGGGAAGTTATCCACACCCAAATTATACATTTCGGAAAGATAAAAAAGACCACCTAAATTTTTCTCAATTATAGGCCTAAGAATATTCCTAGAACAACGATAAGCTTTCGAGAAACCGAGACGGTCATCAAGATAACTTTTCGCCATATATTTAGCAATATAGCTAGAAATTTTTTCATTGCCGTCAGTTAAATAACAGTCAACAAATCCGTGTCCCCACATCGACGCAACCAATCGGGTATGTCTTTCGTCTGTAGATATATTTTCAGGAAGCCCCCAGAAGAGAGAATGAAAATGAATTGCGCCACGCTTTTGAAATTCTGGAACAGTAATATATCGGAATTTTTTGCCAAATCTATAACGGAGAGTTCCGATAAAAGAGCGAAAGTCTTGGTACGCAATTCTAATGTTTGTTTGATTTTTGGCGTATGTACAAGTAATGAGAGCAGGTGGCGAAGAGACGCTAAGGTTAGCAAGGACAAGTCTTCTAAAAGTGTTCGCAGAACGACTGGCATTATCTCGTCTTTTTTGTATAAGTTGTCGTACCGCAACGCCTCTATCATCAACCAACAACGGCACACTAGTTCCCATTTTAGGCTTAGTGCCGCCTCTTCCATTATATTTGATATTTTTTTCATAAGTATATAATTCCAAATTGTCTCCGTATATTATAGCTTTAATATATCCCATTTCTGTTAAAAGTCAATTTATTTTTCTGTTAATGTTAGTTAGTTATCAAGTCTCTTATTTTTCCTTTTCAGGGCGGCTTTTTCGGCCTTTATGCCGAAAAGCCGCCCTTATAGTACCCCAAAAAACCTTTAAACGCTCGTTAAACGACAATTCATAGACATGGTGAACAATATCATGCAAAGGAGATAATTCACCGTAATAATGCGTATTATAGGCTTCAGCAATCCTTTTATTTAGCCAGTACCTTTTTACCGATACGGGGTCAACAGTCTCGTCAACATTTTCACCCGACATTTCTTGAAATTCTCGTCTTTCGAAACGAACCCAAGGCCATGTAGCAACCTTTACAAATTTATAAAAGCGACCCATATTTCCACGAGCAACCACGTGAATAGCAGTTGTCCTTTGAGTAATCAAATTGACAGTACGAAATTTATGGCCAGTAACCAAAATAAGATTGCGAACATCATTTGAAATTGTAGTGCCACGATAGGAATCAATGACACGCCATGCCTCATCAATATACAAAGAACAATGATTGAGCTTGTTTAAATACGAAATATAATCATTAGAAGAAGCTTCATAAATAGGCTTGCCGTTTTTATCTTTCCCAACCATTTTTCCAAACACATTTATTCCGTCAACTTCACCAGTATCGGCATTTATGTAATGCAAATTTTTAGGGGAATCAATAAAAAAATACGTTTTACGATTAAAAATCAAATTACGAAGTGAAACCCAAAAAGAAAGCCTATCATCAAACGGGTCAATTTTAATCGGCCAAGTAGCATATACCAAATTACCACGCTCAAGCTCATCAAAAATATCCGCAGTAGCACCATATGTCTTACCCGAACGAATCTGACCATAATAAATATTTGCAGAGCCTTCAGCAGATTGAAAGGCGTGTGGCATTTTTTCAACTAGAGTTCCAAGAGATTGCATATATCTATTTAAATTTAAAATAATAATAAGGCTCAACATTCCCAACACGACCTTTCACAAGATATTTTGCAAACAAAAACTTTAAAACTTTCCCTTGACCTTTAGTAACCCTTGACCACCAATATACCCCCGAAGAACATGCCACCACTTGTCTATTAAATAATTTAATATATTTTATTTTCATGTCATTTTAAATGAGCAGGAGTTCTCGACCCTAAAATAAACTTAAGAACAAGCATTGAAAATTCAAAAGGCAAAATCACATAAAGAAATATTGTCCATGGAAGCTGACCATAAGGAAAAGTTGTCTGGGTAAAAGTATTCCAATACTCGACAGCAGTGTATAAAGTAGCAGATATTTGAGAACCGATATACGGAATACCCGCCACTGTAGCATGAGGCCAAATAGAAAATACTGTATGGACAGCACCCGCAATATCTTGAAATAAAAAGTTGAGTAACATGTTTTTTTTAGAATTTACGCCTCTTAATTATTTTTCTACGAATGTAAAGACTTTGATTAACTCTATCCGCTCTATCTTGCTCATTAGCAATATCACCATACAAACCAATTGCAGAATCTGTGCCCTCTGTATCAAAATCGGGAATCAAATGCGTACCAACAATACGACCAACAATATACAGAATAGTCAATAAATAAACTAAATCATCCCAATATACAGAAGTGAATTGATAAAGTGTTTCCGTAGAAGAAGATTGAGAAGTATTATATATCGAAGTTGTCGCATTGAGAACAAAATCGAGTTGATGGGCAATTGGCAAAGAAAGAGACGGAGTACCAAAACCAAGGACTGATGGAAGAGTAACATTTAAAGAGGGAAGCGTCGATTGCGTAGTTGTGGATAAGATAACAAGAACATCACCGACATACCCAACAGGCCAAGAAGTAAGAACATCAGCCCCCACAGAGCTTATAGAGGCTTGTAGGACACTCCAATCAGACGGAAGAACAAGCAAGGTAATACACGACAGCAAATTGAAATTAGTACTTATAAAGGCAGTTGCAATATTTGAAGAAAAAGGATTGCATGCAGTAGTTGAAGCAGTTGTAGAAGCGATATAATTAGCCGTTTGATTATGAATTAAAAGGGCTGACGCATTATCCGCATTTACAACATCATCATATGAGGAAGTAGTACCAACAACAAATTGAGTTGTTGTAGAAAGAAGGGTTGTTTGACCAACAGAAATAGGAAAATAAAGACCGAACGCACCGAGAAAAGTCGGCTGAGAAAGAGTCCAAGTTTCAGTCCACTGGCCTACTCCAAAAGAAGTACTCGTCGCAAAATTATTATACCCATTATACAAATCGGAAGCGGGCACAGTAAAAGTTTGAGTTTGATATTGAGTTTGAGTAGCCATAGAACAATCAACAGAAGAAGAGGAAGTAAATTGAGCATATGATTGCTCGAAAATTGAAAGAGCGGAATCGGCAGGATTAAGACAATACTGCGCCAAATTATTTGAAAAAGTTCCAGTAAGGACAAGAGAGCTATTAGCAGAATCAACAGGACTTAAATCAAATGCAGTTCCAACAAAAACAGAGGAAGTTGAAATTGTTTGGTTTGAATGAGGGGCAAGCTCTAAAAATTGAGTTAGCGTGTTAAAAATAAAAGGAGAAGAACTAGAAGTAACAACAAAAAGAGGAAATCCCAACGAATCGACTTGAGTATAAAAAGAAGAACCATGAGGATTAAAAGAAACAGTATAAGTAGTGTTTGGATAAAAAGTACAAGGATAACCAAAAACACCACCAACAACAGAATAATCAAGAGGGGAAACAGAACCACCGCCGCCATAAGTAGTTGTATACACTTGTTCCCCCGAAGCGTGCCCACCAGCAGTTAAAGAATAAGAAGTGGAAGCACATCCATTGATAGAAAATTCATAATCGCTTCCAGTAGACAAAGAGGGGTCAGTTACAAAATTCCAGAGAGTATCGGAAGCGAAAGGCAATGTTGTCGTGGAAGAAACAACAAAATTTTCAGAGATAGAAGAAGAAACAGCAACCACAGTAGGATTAATGCCCGAAGAGTTATCAAAAAAAGTAAATGCAAATACTGAAGAGGGGAAAATCATCGAGCCGAAGAAAAAAGCAAAAAAAGCAAAGGTTAATCCGAAGGTGTAACCTTTCTTTTTTTCCCTTTTTTCTTTCGGACATGGAGTTGTGGATAAGTATGTAGACATATAGATAAGTAGTGATATAATAGACCACAGGTGTTCTTCAAATAGTTAAGTGGTTATCACTGGAATTTTCAGAAAAGTCGCTCGTTTGAGCGATTTTTTTGTTCGTGATTAGCGACCAGAGCGACCGAAACCGAGGAATTTGTGCGCAATCTTCCACATCAAGTAGATAAACGCAAGCACAAGCAAGAAAGGCCATGTCACCTGTAGCAACCAAAGCATGAAATCAACAGCTTGACCGACTAGGCCAATGAAAATTCCATAAATAGTGCTAGCAGAAAGTCCAGTAGCCGCAAAGGTAGCGGTAGTTGAAGCATCTAGCGTAGGCATATACAATTTTGTAGTTTTATTGTCATAAAATGAATGACTGACACCGACCTTTGAAGCTTACCCTCACATCGAGACACAAGGGCTTGCAATCGGGCTTATTGACATTGCCGAAAGGGTATTTTTCTTATAGAAAAATCACCATTTAAATTCAGAAAACATTTTTATGATTACAACAACGAAAAGAGCGATGAGCGGACACATAACAATAAGTTGGAAGTTGGCAAAGGTAAGCATGTCAGTTTTTTATTACATTATTTTTTAGGAAGCCAATCATTGAGCAAAAAAGCCAATACAGAAATTTAAAGACCATTAGTGCAGTAACAAGAGAAGCGGTAACGAAGAGAAAATAATAGAAAAGTATAGCAGTCATATTAGTGTTTTTTAGTCATAGAATTAAAGAGATAGCTCACGAAAGCAATAAAGCATAGTGTTAAAAGTATAGCAAAATCAAGAGAAAGATTACCAGCGTCTTGAGTATAAAGAGGAGAGGTACTAGAATTAGAAACTTGCGTCATATTACCATTATTAGAGGGAATCACTCCAAAAGTAGCCCCATCGGAAGAAACACATTGAATTAAAGAATAGAAACTATCCATACAGAAAAAATCAATTGAATCAGAAAAAAGAGAAGCACCCAACGGAAAATTAAAAGTCTCAAGATAAGGAAAGCCGCCAACAGTTGAAGCAGAAGTAGTAGCAAAAGGCACAAAACTAGAATTATAAAAAACAATATTACCACCAAGATAAGAACCACTAACCAACAATGAAGAAGTACCGAACAAAAAAACATTATCTTGATAAATTTGTCCAGCAGAAGTAGTAAGCAGAGCTGAATTTATAGAACCAATCGGGTCGCCGTAAGAATCTTGAATCGGAAAAACACCATACTGACCATTTACAGGCTCATTACCATTACCATCATCAGGAAAATCTTGCGTACCAGTACAGTTAGAAGTCAAAGAAGTAAGCGAACAATTTTGAGTATTATTTTGTATAGAAGCGTCTACAACAAAAGGCATTATTAAAATTCCTAAAATTGAAGCACCACCGATAAGAATTTTTATAATTAAATCTTTCATAAATCACCATTTAGAACCAAAACCACTACGCTTTGCACGACGATTTGCACGACGAGAAACACCACTCATTTTAGCACGAATACGTCTTGTCCGACGATATGACATTCTAGAAAATAAATGTTTTGAAAATAATCCTGACATAAATTACTTTGATAATATAACTTGCTACTAATATAGATACACTGGAAACTGAATAGGGTGTGGTTATTAAATTACTTACCTATCTTCACAAAAATGTTTGAGTCAATGCTCAATATCTTTGTATTTAATAGGTCGCTAAAAGCTATCTGTTTTTCTTGCTTCGTATACTCAAAAAAGTCAGACCAGTTGGCGAGTAGTTTCATAAAACC
>DATKGO010000090.1:0-2784 GCA_035510695.1 Patescibacteria group bacterium
TTCTCTTATGGTTATGAACAAATTGAGGAGCTTCTTCATGTATTTCTTTGATATTCTTTCCTTCTTTAACAGACTTGCATGCTTGAACAAAGCCATAAGCTTGTTTTTTTTCAGTGGATGTGATATAAGATTCAACATCAAAGTTGTCAGAAAGAACTTCTATATCGGATTTGCATACATATTTTATCCATGCAGGTTTTGATTTCATCTTTTGAATGTTTGGATGAAAGCCTTGTACATCAAAGAATCTAACATTTCTTATATTTTTTGTATCTTTTAAAAGGAGATATGCATGTAAATGTAAGCCTACATTTTGATCGCCTTCAGATGGCTGATGTTCTTCTTGGCATATGATAGAGGCTTCATAATTTGATCCAAGCTTTTCCTTAAAAGCATCTTGTAATTGTTGACGAGTCAAATTACACTGAGGATATGTTAAGGCCCATTGTTTTGCATTTATATTGATTGACATATTTTTGACGGTTATTTTGATTTTACTTTTTTTTTATTTTTACCATCTAGGGTTCTAGGATTTTGCGTATGTAATATTAATACGCAAAAAAACCACGAGGAACATTATTTTTAATTCAATGAATACCGGAAACAATAAATTAATTTATTTTGAGTTCTCCGTGATAAAATATATGAGTTTCTATTTTTTAGAATATTCTAATGCTCCGCTGTGGAGGGCATTTATTTTTTATGTGGAGGGTATTTATTTTTTACAGGATAAGTGTGTAACGCCACCCTTCACGGGGGCTTTCTGTGTTACGACTCTTGCTGCGGGGGGGCCCCTCCCCCCTCCCTTGCGCTCAGCGCCAACCTGGAGGGCAAGGACTGTTTTATTAAAGTAAATATATATAAGGTAAGAAAGACATTTTAATTATCATGAAATCTAAGTCTAGCATTCCAATTGAATGCATATCCAGCAGATCCAGCTACAACACTTCCAAAGGTAACAATGTAGAGTCCTCCAGTTGCAATATCTCCAATAGTTCCAGCAGTTGCTTTATAATGAGTTTCCATGTTGTTGAGTTTGATATATCTATCTTCTCCAGAGTTATCATTAGCATAATTTGAAAGATACTCATATTGTATTCCTCCTACATCAGTAGTGTTATAAGGAATTTTAATTCTTCTATCCATGAGGACGGTGAATCTCTCAGCGTTGTTCATATTTAATCCTGATTGAGAATTTGTTGTAGAAGTACCTGCAGAATCATAATTTGCCAAGAGATCTCCTATTACAGGATAAGCACCATTTGTTTGTCTATCATAAACTACCATAACTCTAAGGTATTCAGCAACACCGACTTCATTTCCAGTAACAAGGTATTGTCCAGTAAGTCTTAAAGACTTCATCATAACTTTTCTACCTATTCTATTATAAAAAGAAGCACCTTCAACAGGTAAGTTAACAGCTTGAAAAGTTGCTGTTGTTGAGATAGTATCAGTAACGATACCGATATCAACAGATTTGATTTCTCCTTTATTGCCTCTTAAAGTAGCAGGGAGTTGACGTGGAATGTTATACTGCCTATTTTGAAGAATTTTTCTTAATCTATTTTGTGCAGTACCTGTATTTCTTTTATATGCATTTTGCCTATTTGTAATTCTGTCCCTCATTGATAAAGGACCAGATGAATAAGTTTTAAACATTTTGATTTTTTTTTTATTTTTTTAATTAACAATATTTTTTTGTAAAGCATTTTTTTCATTTTTCCCATTTTTTCCCAAATTTTGTAGAAGTATCATCATAGCATTGATAATTGTCAGTATCATGATCATCATCGTCACTTCCTTGCCAAGTGTCGCTATGGAGGACCAACTCGAGATCAGAAAGTCTTGCATCTATTTCAACAATCTTTTTTTGAATATTTTCTAATATTAATTTTAAGTCAGTATTTAATTTATCAATATTTATTTTATCCATTTCAATTTTTTTTTAATTTTTTTCTTCATCACTGAGAGATAATGTTGAGCTGTCTCCAAGAAGCGCTGAAGACATAATAGCATCTTGTCTACGTAGCTCTAATGTAGGTAGTATAGGATCTATGATAGGGACATCATAATCTTCAACATCTTCTATTTGTTGTTCATATTGTTCTGTAAGTTCAACAACATATAATCTCCTTTTCAAAGCCTCCATTGAAAAACGGTCGACGTTGTTGTAAGTATATTCTGGGCCATGTTGAGCTGTAATGAATATAGGAATTCTTTTCTTGAGAAACATAGAGGATTTTCCTTTGATAGAAACTTTGTATCCAGTTAATTGATCGAGAAGTTGGAGTAACTCAGACATTTTAATTTGTCCTTTAAATTCATCTATAACGATATAATCAGCAGAGGCAATATCTTCATGTTGTTTTGTTTCGTTTGTATCCCATCTATAACATTTATAGTAGTTAGAAAGACAGTCGATATTAGGGAACCTATCATCTCCAGTGAGGACAGTAGATTTACCAGTTCTTGTTTTTCCATGAATCCAAAGGGTTTTCTTAGATCCTTTGAGCATTGCATAATTAATGAATTGTATTTGAGCTTTTCTTTCAGGTTTATCCATAGGTACAGGAAGTCCAGTAAACTTAGGATATTCTTTCATTCTTTTGAATCCTTCAACAAGTTCTATATATTCTTCTAATTTTCTCTTATGGTTATGAACAAATTGAGGAGCTTCTTCATGTATTTCTTTGATATTCTTTCCTTCTTTAACAGACTTGCATGCTTGAACAAAGCCATAAGCTTGTTTTTTTTCAGTGGATGTGATATAAGATTCAACATCAA
>DATKGO010000091.1:0-25953 GCA_035510695.1 Patescibacteria group bacterium
ACAGCGTAGTTGAATTTGAAGCCTATGCCTTACAAAATACTGATACTATTCAGAAATCTCTTACCTGTCAAAAAACCAGAAGAATTATTGAAGACCGTTTTTATTTCCCTTTTAATGCACATAATGTATTGACATACTACCCTTCTACCCTTGATAATGTTAATGAAGAGCTTGCGGAAAAAGTTTAGGAGCGAAGCCCGCCTTCGCTGAAGCTATGGCGGGTAAAGGAGGTGAAAAAATATGAAAGCATTACACATGGTTGCCTTCTTACTGGTAATAATTGGAGCACTAAATTGGCTTCTAGTAGCATTGGGATTTAATTTAGTTACTTTCGTTTTCGGATCAATACCGGCACTTGAAGAGCTGGTCTATATTCTTGTTGGACTATCAGCAATTTATTTATTGTTCGTTCACAGAGCAGAATGCAAAGTTTGTTCCGAAAAAAGTAAAAGATAAACTAAAGTTCTAAGGGTTGCTGTTCTTCTTTTAGGAGTTTAGCACCGATAGTTTTTTTGGTGTCTCGGACAAAAAGTGCGGCAATACCGCCTATGAATGTAAATGCCGCTGCAACGGTAAATACTGTTCCGTAGGCAGCGATATTTGCTTTTACTTCCATCAGACCAACCACTGTTTGAATAATAGTCGGATTGGTGGTATTTACGGCTGAAAAATGTTGTATGTTGAAAAGCTGACTATAGATATTATTTGTCAAAATTGTGGCGAAAATAGCCGTTCCAAATGCTCCGGCAATATTTCTCGCCAATGCCAAAACAGATGATGCTTGACCAACCTCTTCCAAAGGCACACTGCTGGTCGCTGCCTGAGTCAATGCCGGTAGACCTGCTCCCAGACCGGCTGCTAAAAGGAACAATAAACCGGAAATATGCCAGAAAGACCATTTGATATCCAGTCCGCTAAAAAGAAACATGATAAATGCGGCCCAAAACATGCCTACGGCAGTTAAATAATTACCGGGAATTTTCCCTACCATTCGTCCGCCAATCTGAGCTGACATCATCATGCCAATCGCCATCGGGATAAATACATAACCGGATTTGGTCACAGAATATCCTAAATATGTTTGCACGAAAAGCGGAATAAGAAAGATACCGCCAATCATTCCCATAAAAGAAATGAAAGAGGTAATAATGGAAGTAGTGAAGACGCGGTCTTTAAAAAATTTCAAATCGATAATCGGCTCGCGCTGATGCTGCTCAAACCAGATAAATGCTATCATCGAGACTGTACTTACAATATATGTAATAATGCTATTAAGACTTCCCCAACCCCAACTTTGACCTTGATCCAATACCAAAACCATTGTACCAAGTGAAACTCCCAACAATATAGATCCTTCAAAATCAAAATGTTTCAAATGTGTGGTACCTTTCACCGTTTCTTTTACATAACGCATAGCCATAAGAGTTCCGATAATGCCAAGAGGTACATTCACATAGAAAACGGAACGCCAAGAAAAATTATCAATTAACGGACCTCCGATAAGCGGCCCGAAAATAATAGCCGCGGCGAAAATTGCCGACCACATACCCATAGCCTGAGCACGCAACCTTCGATCGGTGAAATTATAGGCGATAATGGAAAGGGCAATAGGATAGTCAATGGAAACGGTAATTGCTTGCAAAATTCTGAAAAAAATCAGAGAGGGAAAATTAAACGACAAACCGGCTAAGGCAGAAGTAAAAGTAAAACCAAGTATTCCCCAAATGTACAACCGTTTTCTTCCAATCATGTCACCAAGTTTGCCGAAAACAGGCACGAAAATAGCGTTAGCGATAATATAGGCAGTGGCAATCCAACTGGCTTGCGAAACAGTGATGCCAAACTCGGAGATAATTTTAGGTAATGCGAGATTAACGATACTTCCATCAAGCCTTCCCAAAAAACTTGAGATCATAACTGTCGCGAGGATCAACCACTGATCACGTGTAAATCCCTGACTTTTTTCTTCTTTTTTTTCGCTGGAAGTTTTTTTTGCCATAATTCAAGATTTCAAATTTTAAATTAATTGAAAATTAAAAATTGTAAATTGAAAATTTATTTAGTTCCGGTATAGACGGTCATCTTCGCCGACATCCCGTTTTTGATCTGAGGATAAGCAGCAGAATTGAATCTGGCGTAAATTACAAACTGTTGTGTCGGCCTCTCGGTAGAAATAGAAAAAGCAATTTGTGACTGTTTGGCTGTTGGACCTATTTCGTCTACGTATCCCCAGAATGTTTGACCGGGAAGAGCATCAACAGTAAATGAAACAACTTGCCCCACGCGGACATTATTCAATCCTTTATTTTCATCCAAAGTTCCGGCAACTCTCAAATCCGGCTGCTGAATAAGCTGTACCACAGGATTAGCAGAAGACACAATGCTGCCGATTTGCGTATTTGCCATGACAATTAAACCGTCGGTATCGGCTCTCAAAGTCTGTGTGCTTGTAACCGCCAGTTGGTCACCTTTCTTTATCGTCTCGCCCTCATAAACGTCAATTTCAGTCAATTTACTTGGCTGATCCGGTGAAACACTGATAATGGGAGCCTGCATAAGAGAATTGTCTATAAAGACGCGGTTAACATTTAAATTATAAAATAGATAAGCGGCAACCAAAATAATGGCCAGAAAAATACTAATTACAATTCTTCGAGTTTTCGGATCTTTAAATAATCTACTGAATAATTTACTCATAGCATTTGATAATGTTTAGCCGCGATAGCTGCCGGATTAACAATAACCGTATCTTGTGACGACAAACCGCTTAATATTTCAATCATATTCCCATGGGTCTTACCCAAAGTTACGTTTTTAAGTACCGGTTTACCGCTTTCCATAACCCAAACCGCCTGATGATTGAGCACTGTCCATGTAGGTACAAGCATGACTGTATTACTTACCGAACTGGTAATAGTTACTATACCTGTCTGGTCAAGTTTGGCTGAGGACAAAATTCCCGGAGCGCTGACATCCACCTGATAGATTCCTTCACCATCAGGCAAAGTTTGTTTATTCGGATAGATTTTACTGACCGTACCGGAAAAAGTTTGGTTAGGCATACCGTTTATTTGCACTGTAGCAGTCGCACCGATTTGTATAAAATCAATATCATTTTCACTCACTTGAGCTCTAAAAACCATAGTCGAAGGATCGGCGACTACAAACGTAGTTGTCGGGCCGATATTTTGACCGGCTACATTCACATCTTCATGAGTTAAAATTCCTGTTAGGGGAGAGGTGAGCGTTGAAAGCTGTAAGGCGTAATTGGCCAATTCAACATTGATTACAGAATTGTCTAAATTTGCTTGGTTCTCGTCAACAATTCGCTTAGCAACATCGTTAAGATAATTAGTTGCAGAATTATCTACTCCGTATTGTCCAATGCCTGCACCATAATAATTTGATTCTCCACGTTGTGTATCTTGTAGAATTTGGTTATTACTATTTTGCTGTGTTTGATCAAAATTATCACGTGTTGAACGATAATTATTTAAGGCTGCTGTTAATTGTCGCTGCAATTGATATGTATCTAACTGAGCAACTGTTTGCCCCTGAGATACTTTATCTCCCTCCTGGAAAGGAACACTGACCAATTTGCCGCCGGTTTGAAAATTTAAGGTTGCTTGATTTTGCGCGGTAACTGATCCATTGGCGACAATCTGTGAAGAAACGGGTTTTACAGCTACACTATCTGTTCGTAACGCAGTCGCATTTGCCTGAGTGATTGAAGCCTGAATACTGGCAACACCAAGCACAAGGGTAATAACAATACAGATAATAATGGTGATAAATAATTTTTTATTTTTCATGTGACTCTTCTATATTAGCAATTAATTGCTTTAAAATCTTCAATAAGTTTTTTTGGTCATTTTGTGAAAGATAGGAAAGCATCAAACTAAATTTTCTGTTTCTTTCTTTTATGGCTTCTTCAAGTATTTTCTCTCCATTTTCCGTTAATACTATATGAACAACCCTTCTGTCTTTCTTATCCTGTTTTCTTTTTACAAATTTCAAATCAACCAATTTATCCAGCAAGCTGGTGGCTGTAGGTTTTTCCACTCCAAAATATTCTGCAATTTCGCTCATTTGCACAGGCTGTTTATTCTTTAAAAACATAAGCGCGTGCATTTGGATATTACTTATTTGCATGGTAAGATTCTTACCCATGTCGTCCTTCATCAGCCGAAACAGCTTAAAAAAGACTTCTTCAAATTCACTGCATGAATTATTATTGTTAGTAGGCATAACAGTTAGACAATCTAATGATTAGATTATAATACGGTTAGACTCACTTGTCAAGTCCGGACTTTACTTTTGGGGAATTATTTAATAATAAAAAGAATCTTAATTAAGATAGCAAATATCGCTGCTCCATTAAAAAAAATAATAAGTCCAACCGGGGAGCCCCAACCATACCATTTATTGATTTCGGGATTCCCAATAATTCCGACAGCCTGAAGCTTTGCGAGATGTTCTATGTGTTTGTCTTCTAAATTATTCATATTTTTCACCCTCCTTCGCCTGCCGTAATTTTAATGAAGGCAGGCTTCGGCGGGCAAAGCCTCCTTTTAAATTGATTAGATATCCAAATATTCCACAGTATTTTCATCATGTTTTGCGTATTCGGTAAGAGTGTAATATAGATCAGCAGGCAGCTTATCTTTTAATTCTTCAGTAGATTTACCGACTAATAAATCACACCGTTTTGGATTGATTAAATAGTCACCACTTTCTTTCCACTCTTTACTGTTGGTTAGAAGACTGGCTTTATATAGTGTTTCCAGCAATACTGCCCAATTTTCTTTCTGCGTACGGTATATTGTGGCCTTTTGATACCACTGCTTATCGTCGCTAAAACCGGACCAATCACCAATCCATGAACCAATAAAGCGTTGTTCCCGTTCTAAGCTGTCTTTTCCAACTTTAACCGTAATTTCCTTCATCCCTTTCTTTTTAGCCTGATTTCGGGAAACAAATTCGCTTAAAGCGCGGACAATAACAGAGGAGAGAGCTTCACCGGCAATTTCTTTGGCTTGCTCAAACAAAGAGGCATCTTTTTCTGACACATAAATAGTTTTATTTGGCATATGCGTATAGTATACATATACGTATATATAGATGTCAAGAGGGAGCTTCGAAAAAAGTGAACTAGCGGAATACTTCTTAAAGTATTGCAGAAATACCGATTTTCCAAACTCCTTTTTCGCGAAATGCCGGAATTGTTTGACGTTTTGCAGCATTAAGAACAGTCGGTACTAATTTCCTAATTTTTTGGGCGTATTCGGTTACTGGAATTATTGAATCACCTTTTAGATAGGCTATACGTTTGTGCAAAGATTCCAAAAGCGCAAGGTAAATGATTCTTTCCATAATTTTTGTCTTTTTATCATCTCTGTATTCTTGAAAACCTTTATAATACCCTTGTTTCTCTTTATCTCGTATAATAATGCAGGGGAAACCTAACCGCTGTAATTGGTAGTTAATTATAACCCGACCAATTCTTCCGTTTCCATCATTGAAGGGATGGAGAGTTTCAAAATCAAGATGGAATTTAGCAATTTTATCTGTAAAATACTTATCATGCTCGCTTGTATATTCCAAAAGAATATTTTCAATCGCTAACTCAATATGCTCCGGAGCAGGCGCTATGTGTGTACCGACGCGAACATATTCACCCTTAGCTCTAAATCTTCCTGCAATACTATCATCTATATTTCCGATAAGCATCTGGTGAAGAAGCAATATCATCTTTGCAGAAATTTCTTCCTGTTGGGACTTAGTCCGCATATATTCAATAACACGAGCTAAATTTTTTGCTTCAAAAACTTCTCTAAGTGAAACATCTCTAGAAACATCCATTTCCAGCAATATTTTTTCCGTTTCCTTAAGTGTTAGGGTAGAATTTTCTATTGCATTAGAATTATAAACCATTTCGGGAATTTCAGCCTCCTGAATTAGCTTGAGAAGAGATTCTTTGCCAATTTTTAATCGATCATATTCGGCCTTAAGCTCTTTTATTTTATCTTTAATGGGTTGTGAAGTAGCCATAAGAGCATATTAGCATATTCACGGTTTTTTGTCAAGATACCGTGAATATGTTACATATATCGAGTCTGATTCACGGTGTTTTTAGCAAAAAGAGGCTAGTCGAACTTGTTCGGCCTTGGATAACCAAACTCATGCTTGCGTACCAAGAGCGAGAAGAGTCAGAGAACGATTTCCTATTACTAGAAAAAACTAAATTTTCTAGATCTTATTATTCGAAAAAAGTGAACTGATGCTTAAAATATCTCTTATTACTTAACGTATTCTAATCCCTTTTCTGTAAGTGTATAAAATGTTCCTTTACTCATTCCATTTCTCTGCAGTAAACTCAATGTTACTAATTTATTAACTGCGTTGTATGTACCTTTCCTGCTTAATTCAGAAACTTGTAAATAATCTGCAATTTTCGCAGTTTCTTTTTCAAAAGTAAGCTTTAGAAGAGTTAATTGAATATCACTAATCCATTGTTTTTTGCTTACTATTTTACTTTTTTGAGATACTTCATCAATCCTTGACCTTGCCCGTTCTGCTTCAATAAGCATTCCTTCTACATAATACTCAAGCCAACTTGTTAGATCAGGTTTTCCTTCTATTCGATACTTGTCTGCTGAATTTAAGGCTTCGTAATACGCTTTTCTATTTCTATTATAATAACTTTCAAGAGCAAAAAAACTTGTCATATCATAACCATTTTGCTTAAGCATTAATGTAGTAAGAACTCTTGTAGTTCTTCCATTCCCATCAACAAACGGATGAATAGCAACTAATTGGTAATGCGCAATACCTGTATAAAGGATCGGGGAGAGATTTTGTGGCTCAGGATTTTGGATCCAATTGACGAATTCTTCCATCAGTGCAGGCACTTGTGTATGTTTAGGAGGTAAGTAATCACCAACAATGACTTGTCCTGTTCTATAATGTCCCGCAGCCTGATCCTTAATATCTTGTAAAATAATTGCATTAAGTTTTTTAATAAGATCTTCTGATATAGATTCTTTGTCCTCATGAGGATACTTTTCTATATAATCAAGGGCTTTATTATAGTTGATAATTTCTTTTATATCCTGTTCTTGTGCATGTATTTTTTTTCCTTCTAACACTTCTTTTACTTGACCTTCAGTGAGTGTATTTCCTTCAATTGCAGTCGATGCATGTACAGTCTCCGCGGTCACTTTAGAGATAAACTCTTTTTTGTATCCCTCAGGAAGCTGTACTGCTTTAAAGTATCCAAAAATGGCTCCGATTGCCTCTATATTTTTTGTGAGTTTAGGAGTAATTTGAAAATAGGGAATAAACATAGGTAATATAACTACCCATATTGTACCCATAAACTACCCATATGTCAAGACACAGATCTTTATAAATACGGGGATGCGAGTCGAACTTTTTCGAAGCTAAACCTGTGGAATTCAAGTTATGATTAAATTTTGCACTATTTATCAAAATTTAAATTAGCTTGATATATCAACGAATTCGTATGTTTGACGATACGAGCATCACACTTGGTGCCCCAGGTCTTTTTTCAATCGAACTTTTTCAGCCTTGGATTGCCAAACTTATGCTTGCTTACAAAGGGCAAGAAGAGTCTGAGTATGATTTAATACCTAAGTCAACCAAATTTTCTAAAGCTTATTATACGAAGAAAGTGAACTAAAGTGAATTTGAATATAGAAAATAAGCCCATAAAGCATAAGCTCGATCCTATAGTTGAACCACTTTGATACATTTGGTATACTTCCCCTACAGAAACAACTAACAATAATGCGTTAGTTATGTTTCTTAATTTTAGTTCTTTAACATGTTGCGGAATAGATAATTTCAATAAAGATTGCTGGGGGTTGCTCACTCGAACTGAGCAGCTACTTGCAGTCTTCATTGGAAGTACTGCAATTAGTCACAAAGGAGAAATTCTGTGAATAAAAATGGCAGCCGTATCAACTGGAGAAATAGCCTCATCATATGGCTTCTGTTGGGTATTCTCCCAGCTGTGATATGGCCTATCCTCATTGGACATTCTACGCCAGATCACTATCAAGTCGTGGTGTCTTTGATGATAATAGTCCTTGGTCTGGCTACGTTCCTTTTTGGATCGTGGACAATGATCTTCACAGACGTGACCCGTTTTTTGGGAGAAGGGAGGTTTTTTCTTCTCGCCCTTATGGCTCTTGGTTGGTTTTGGGCATTCGCCTGGACCGGAGCCCTAATTCGGGCAGTTTTAGGAATCTGAAAGGAATTTCTCGACCACTTATTTCCTGATCAATCCACCAGAACGGAGAGAACAATGGAAATCGTCTGGCAGCAAGGATGGAAAAAAACACTACTTGTTGGTGTGATTCCAGCCTGCATCGGTTACCTTGCCAGCATCACTATTCCTGCGTATCCAAGCGTGGAAGATCTCACAAGATGGCTCTTCATAGTCTTAGTCGCTCTTGCTATGTACATAGTGGGTGTCAAGTTGGACAAGCGACTCGCAAGAATCGAAGAGAGCTTCGGTGCTGATCTTGGCCGGATGATGGTGGCTACACCACTGATTCTTGTCGGCTGGTTAAATGTTTTCCTATTTGGAGGAATAGCATTGCATACGCTGCAACTGTTCCTCTTGCAGAACATCTAGAACGATCAAACAGAGATAAGTGACGTGTGAAAGTAACCACAAAGTTCAGAAAGGGCTGCAAGATGGGGAAAACAATCGTGATTGACGAAAATCCGGTTTCAATCGTCGGATTGCAATTGGCGGCCTACGCCGGGGTCAGTCGATCCATAACCCTGTCCCAGGATCCAGAAATCTTTGACTGGATTGAAAACAATCGATTTATTCATCTGCGCCGCTCAAAGCGGTACGCATGCGGCCATCGAGCTGCTAGGCACTACCTCTTCCGTCTTTGGGGTTTACTATACCCCAGCAACAATCAGTGGAAGAGTAACCTCTGCCCAAATTGTCGTCTGAAGGAATTGAAAGATGCAGCAATCAGATGCTGCGTCTGTGGATTACCCATATTGCCGGGCGATACGACAACCCTCTACAGGCTAAATACCGTCAAGCCGAAGGACTTTCCTTTCCAGATCATGGTGAATGAGTCCAACGAGTACGACAAGTATGCAGTCGGCTGCCTCAGGCGTCCTTGTTGTCCGGGTACCTATAACTATGCCTACGGTACCTGGAGAGGCAATACTGATCCGCAACAAAAATAAACAAGCTCCGTAACACGGATGCTTGAAGACAGAGATTTTACACTCACAACATTTGCGTTGTCGAATTTGTTGGTCTCTGCTTTGAGCAGAGACCCGATGTTCCGGAGCTTTTTCGTGGGAAAACTAACAAATTTTATGCCTACAATTATTCTAGAGGAAGTTTAAGTTTTATTCCTAATGCATTTGCAATTCTATTTAAAACATCTCCTCTGGCATTACGCGTACCACGCTCAACTTGAGCATAGTAGTTGGTATTCATTTTGGCTTTTTTGGCTACTTCTTCTTGAGTAAGACCTTGCTTCTCGCGAGCCTCTTTGAAAATTTTGGCTACTTCTTCCTGAAAACTCATAATCACAGCAATTATACATCTTTTAGGGATAGTTTGCCCTACAGGGAGACATTTTGCTAAAATGAAGGTTGAAATGGATATCGCTGAAGAAATTCTCAAAAATGAAATGTATAAAAAGGTCATTGATAAATTAAGCAGTGAAACACTGCGTGTAATTGCTGATGACCACAATCGTGCTTTAAAAGAAGCCAAGAAGGGGATAGATTTGGCTGAACCTGAAAAAGTAAATGATTTAAGACATTTGAAGGTCGTTGCAAATGGTATGCAAGAGTTAGCTAGGAGCTTGTTAGAAAAACGAAAACAATAATATTAAGAAATAGGATGTTAAACTAAATGCCAAACAATAAGTATGGTGTATAATAGCCTCCATGTATCAAGAACAGACAAGAAGAATAGATCAAGATGATTTAGGTAATCCAAATTTTGTACAGGTTTTTAGTGAACGAATGGCAGAGATTCCACATTTTCCTGAAGAATTTCAACGAAGCGCAGCACTCGTAAGAGTTATTCCTGATACAGAACGAGTTGTAAGGCGTGTACCAACGATTGTCTTTATAAGCGACACATCAAATTGGTTAAGTCTTGATGATTTGGATTATCATTTATGGGTGGAAGACCCAAAATCACTTGATTCTGCACATTATCCTCATGATCAAATGGAAGATCGATTGAGAGCTTACGGAAGCAAATGGAAATTATATTGTTCTTCACTCGCATCAGCAGATTTATTTGAAAACGAAAAAGGAGAACGTAGACTTATATTGGATACTAAAACGGGATTTCAAAATCAAGAAAATATAGATAGATCTGAAAAAATCAGACAGCAATGGGGTCTCTTAGCAAGAAGGTATAAGTTGGCCGGGATATATGGAGATTATTATGATTATAGAACTGGCGAAAAAACAACAATAGTGGGTTCAGATATAGTTGGACAGATTAGAGAAGATGAATTTCTTCGCGGCTATGCTCAAAGATATGGCATGACTAACTTTGAATGGATGCGTTTTCGCACTAGAGCCTTTACTGCCAAAGAAGGACAAGTAAGTGTAAAATATGATCAGCTTGCCCAAGAGTCATTGTATAGAGAGAACTAACGTATGGATACTATTCAGGAAGCTCATAAGGAAATAGCCTGAAGTGCATCCACTGATTATTTGTCCAACCTCGTTTTTGTGCTACCTTAGTTGTATAACCATCCCAGGCTATTTTCTGATACTTTTCCAATGCCTTTGGATCGGAAATAATCATATTTGCCAATCTGGGATCAGCTTTGTAATTCACCATGTTTGGTAGATCCAAAGGATCGACTCCGCAGATCATAGCATCAATTCCATATCTTTCTAACGCACTGCTGACATCTTGCATATATTCAGGAATCGCTTCTCCTCTTGAGCCTGCCTTAGCTTCCAACATCCAATCAGCGCTCATACCTGGTAGTAAAATATACTTATTATCATCTGTTGCTTCAAAAACTAGCCCATTAATTCGTCTTAGTGGAGCATAGGGTAAGTGTAGTTCTTTTAAAATCCGATCGTGCTGCATAAATGCTCCTGAAGCTGTTTCAGTACCGATGAGTATCTCTAAATCATGTGATTGGCTTGGGTCTATTGGGTCTTTTGGTAAAACAAAGCGGTCAGTGTTGATATGGCTATAAAGAATAGCATCTGTAAGCTTGCGAACACCCAGGTTAAGTTTATGCAAATCATATTCATAATTTCTTACACCACTATACGGTGAGAGATTTGTCCACCTTAGTCTAAATAACTCTTCATACCACGCAGAATCCCTATCCTTCATAGGAGGCTGTATTTGTGCCTCAAGTAAGCTTCTATACTTAGCTTCGACTTCTTCAGGTGACATAGACATGGTGGAATTATACTAAATGGGACTAATAAATACTATAGGTAGCATCTTAAAAAACACAATGCGCTGTTGACAACTACAAATTGAAGGTATATATTTCCAATAAAGCTGCTCATCAATAAGTTTGATGAGCTTTTTAGTATATGAACCTTAGGCTTGAAAAAACATACTTATCTCTTCTTGGAACGCTTTCGATGGCTAATGATAAGATCTTTTCTAAGATTATTCGAGGTTTGCTTTGGTTCTACCTCGTCTTTATTGCAATTTACTGGCTAGTAAATATATACACAACATTACGCTTTGGAGATTATCAAATTTTTCAAATCGGCTTTTTAGTGTTCTCTTTTCTTGGAATCAGTGCTTTATATGCATATCTTGATAATCGGTTGGCCGGATATAAGCACTTCTGGAAAATATGTTTATTTGCAGGTATCGTATTTTTCCTCATCTCATCTGATAGTCTTTATGTTGGAATCGTAGCTATTTTACTACTATCTCCATTCTTTTATGGTTTCTATCAACTTGGCTTTAATGACAGCTCACACCAATTATTATCTCTAATCAAACGGGCCAATACACAGAAATTTGATCAAGCAATTATGAAATTAGAACGCAAAAAGAAATATTTACAATTGTCACCCTTAAAACGCTGGCTGCACTCTTTACGCTGGGAAATAATCAAAATTTCATATTTATAAAATTTTGGTGCACTCAACAAAAGTAGTAGACTTACCGATTATTTGATAGAATGACTTCAATGGCCACTAATAAAAATCTTCTAATAGCCATAGGCAATATTTATCTGGACAACAATATATTTAATGTAGATACCGGTGGAGAAACACATTTGCGAGTAGGAAAGGATTATTTTGCAGAAAGAAGTGAAAAAGTGCTCGGAGGATCAGCAGTGAATTTCGCACAACAAGCGAAAAATCTTGGCTTATCTATGGCTTTCTTAGGAAAAATTGGAAATGATGACGAAGGAAAAGAGATAAAAAAACTCTTAAAAGAAAAAGATATTATTTCAGATTTAGTAATGACATCTCAAGAAGATCAAACTAGCATTGCTTTCAATACCATATTTACGGGTAATGGAGAATTCATAGGATTTCACTGGGGCAACGCAAGTCGGAATTTAGATGCAGACCAGATAGATGTAACAAATCCACTCTTTAATAGAGCGATAGCAGTATATTTTGGCGGAACAGCAAAACAAGATAAAGTTTTAAACAAATTTCCTATGCTTTTTCAAAAAATCCATGATTTAGGAATAAAAATTATTATTGACCCCAACCGTTTCCCAGTAAACGAACAAAAAGTAAAAAGAGAAATATTATTAGATTCATTTCACTATGTAGAGTGTTATTTACCAAATGAAGATGAGATAAAACAAGTTACTCAAAAGGAGAACTTAGATGCTGCACTTGAAGAAGTATTACAAAAAGGGGTAAAGGTAATTGTTGTAAAAATGGGGGCAAAAGGGTGTCGAATAAAAACAAAGGAGATAGATCTCCTCGTCCCAGGATATAAAGTCATACCAACAACAACTGTAGGTGCAGGAGATTCATTTAATGCGGGTTTCATTACTCAATATTTGGAAGGTGAACCATTGGAAGTTTGTGCGAAGTTTGCAAATGCGTGTGCAGCAATAAAAGTTGGTGAGAATAATTTTGCGAATTATGCAGATGTGGAAGTTTTCTTAGAAAATTTTTAAGTAGATGGATGTAACCAACTTATATAACAATGAGCGCTCAGATTTTAGATTCAAATAATTCGAAAGTCAAAGAATATCTAGCAAAGATAGGAGAAATCATTGTAACGTTTAACTTCCTACTGAGACGTTCTTTTAAAAAATCAGCACTAATTCTTACACAACTTTAAAGAAATAGGAATAGACTTTTCTCCAAGGACAAGGAGGTGAAAAAGTCATGCGATATACAATCGAGCAGGTAGGAACGCTACGAAGCTGGATAAAGCAAGCAAAAACGAAAGCAGAAGTCGAGCGGGGTCGAGCGCTTTTGACGCTGGCAAAAGGCAAGAAGAGATCAGAGGTAGCAGAGATATTTGAGATTCATCGTGATACTTTAGACCGATGGCAAACAGCATTTATGCGCTCAGGCATTACTGGGATAGCAAATAAAGGCTATCCGGGGAATCACTACAAACTAACCAAAGAACAAAAGGAACAGATAAAGACGTTGGTATCTACGAAAAATCCGTACGAGTTAGGCTTATCTGATAAACGATTCTGGACCACAAAACTTTTAAAACAATTGATAAAGCAAGAATTTGGTCTCGTCTATGAATCTGATGCAACCTATCGAAAATTGTTCTATGCCTTTGGGTTTTCCAGTCATAAGCCAGGCAAGCATAACCGAAATCAACGGCCACAGGAAGTTGAGCGGTTTCGTGTTGCGGTAAAAAAAAGATCAGACAATACCAGAGGATGGGCGGTGTGGTACTGGTAGAAGATGAGAGTCGAATCGAGTTTGAAGCGAAACAAGAAAAAATCTGGGCAAAAAAAGGAGTTTATCCAAAAGTTGAATATACCGGGGAGAAAACCGGCAGGTGTTTTTATGGAGCAAGCAACCTTTTCAAGAAAGAACATATTATTCATGTTGCGGAGTGGATGAATTCAACAGAGACAGTGCTTTTTCTTAAAAAAGTGAAGGCACGGTACCAACGAAGATTAAAACCGAAACAGAAAGTACTTTTGCTTTGGGATGGGTCTCCCGTACATCGAGGGGAGGTTAAGGAGTATCTCAAGACAAATGCAGACTGGCTTGAATTGATGTATTTCTCAGCCTATTCACCAGAACTGAACCCACAAGAGTGGATGTGGAAAGAGGCAAAAAAGGAAGTATGTTTAAACCATGAAGAGCAAAAATTTGAAGAACTAGAGTATAAATTCTATAGGTACTTAATTTCCCATCAGCTTAGCCCAAGCTTTAGCCAGAAAATCCTGGGGTTTTAATGGGACGATTCAGTAGAATCACAGATAGATTTTTTTATCGAAGATCTAATTAACCCAGCTCATCCGCATGCAGGCTACTCACAACAGATAGGCAGGAGAGTCACAACTGTACTTGAATTTTCACAAAAAACTGATTTATTACTTTCGCTAATTATTGAACGGTCTGGTATAGAGAAAGGTAAAGAATTTAAAAAAATATATAACGACCTAGAGAAAATGGCAGAAAAACGTAACGATGTTGTACATTCTCAATGGTTTATAGAATATGGAAATATTCAAGAAGGTATACCTCGCTCAACACACAAAATAAATCATCAAAAAGGGTTAAAATTCAATAAAGAAGCCAATTTTCAACAAGCAGTAAAAGAAGTAAAAGTTGAAGAGCTACAAACATTCATAGATGGAATGATGCAAGAACTAAGTGATTTACATTCTTTCTTTTTGTAAATCATTCCTTTTTTATCCACGGTTTTGTAAAAATGAGCTCCTGATCATATTGTGCAATTGAAGATAATTGATCAAAACCTGCTCCTGTTAATAAACATATATACCTTTTTGCTATATTTTCATATTCATCTATGAATTTATCTAAATCTGCATATGTAACATCATTAATTTTCGCCTTAACAACATAATGTGCTAATCGTTTATTAACATATAATTCTATATTTTTACCTAATTCATGTAAGCTCTCTATATCTTTTTCCGCAATACTTTTATCAAAGTACTCTCCCTTCCCAGCAAATTTATTAAAATCAGCTCCAGCAAAATTTATATCTAGTCCATCCGCTAAATGGAGAGGTGTATACAAAGTACTATGCCATGTTCTTGAAATCGCAGTAGGATTATTTTTTAGCTGATGCAATAGGCCCATTAGAGTAATTCCCTTAGGATCAAGCTGACTCCGTATGCGCATAGCAACAGCGTCACCATAATTACGCAATGTCCACCTATGGTAATCAAAGGGATTCCGAATTTCTGGATTCGCATTAATAATTTCTATGTATCTTTGATACATTTTTCGATTATCTAATAGATCAAAAGAGAAATTTTTAACTACTTCGATCCATTCTAATAACTCTTTTAATTTAGCATTCATATAGATCAATTTGTAAAATTAAGACTGTTTTTTGCTATTTTCAATCATTTCATGATATATCGTTTACATATTATACTCTCAAGTAATATAAAGGGCTGCTCCCTCTAATGCAAAATCGAGAATAACGAATCTGTTTAGGCATTTAAACTTCATGTATAATCCAGCTATGGCTAGTAATATAAAGGCATATATCCTTCATGTATTTACTGATAAAACAGGGAACTTCGGTGACAAAGCAAGCGTAGTAATTGACGAAGGCAAACAAATCTCAGACATTAAGCGTCAAATAATAACACGCAAGCTCGACACAGGGGAAACTATTTTTATCAATAATCTTACCACTGCAAATATTAGTGTCATGCACTCGCAGGGCGAAATAGACTTTGCAGGTGTTGGTTTACTGGGGACGGCATGGCTCTTAACGAAACTTCGAAAAAAAGCAACGAAAGCTCTATATGGACGAGGTGGGAAAATTAACACATGGCAGGAAGTTGAAATCACATGGGTTCGTGCTGACATATCGACAATGCCACTATGGCATCATAAGCAATTGGAAAGCGTTAAGGCAGTTGAGAGTATTACTTTGCCAGAGACTACAAACATGGAGCATACCATGGTTTGGGCATGGATTGACGAAAACAAAGGTTTAATCCGTGCTCGTACTTTCGCAAAAGATTGGGAGATTCCTGAGGCAGAAGGGAATGGTTCCGGTGCCATGCTATTAGCAAACATGCTTAAGCGAGCAATTGAAATTAAGCACGGCAAAGGTTCGATCATTTATGCCAAACCGGAGGAGAATGGATTAGTTGATTTAGGTGGAAGAGTAGAAGAAGATAAACCTCAAGAGATCGTTGAATATGTAAACCTCGTATAAGCCGCATTTCACTAATCCTATAAATATTGTGCAAAAATCAAAACACTAATACTACGAGGCAATCTTAGCTGCTAAGTCATCCGGTATGAAGGTAAGTAAATCATCGGTAAGCAATGCTCTCTTACCAAGAACAAGTACAGCATTATCATGTTGTACATTTGCTTCACCGTCAAATGATATTCCTGTCTGTCTTATTTCTGGACTTTTTGCATTAAATCCTAATTCTTCTAAATGTTGTCGTACAGCACTCAATCTAGCCGCTGCAATTTGAGCTGAAAGAAAAGGACTCCCACTGTCTACGATGCCTCCGCTATCAAGCAAATCATGAAATACTTTATTTGTTACTTCATTATCACCCATATCTATATACTGAATAACAAAATCATTATCAATAATTCTGAATGTAACTTGTCCAGTAACAGATGGTTCTCTTTTTAATCCTATACCTTTTACTTGCAACCGCTTGATGTGTTCTGCCTCGCGTATACTTATACCATATGTATTTTCCTGAATTCGTTCAATTGTTCCCTTTTTTACATAAGGATCTACGTCTGTCATTGGATATGAACTATATCGTTGCAGGTTACAAGTATCGACCAGGTCAGTACGCCTAAATGCTGCAGGATCTTTTAATGTCCACCATTTTGGATCATTTTTCTGTGTAGTTTCCGCAGGATTCTGACTTAAATGTTGTTCTCCATCTACCATAACCCAATTATAGTTTTAACAAATAGATTAATCAACTTATATAAGGGCTGCGCCCCTCTTCCGCAAGGGTTTCCAGCTGATGCTTCCAATAAACGCCCTAC
This sequence comes from Patescibacteria group bacterium, assembly GCA_035510695.1. Classification (GTDB taxonomy): domain Bacteria; phylum Patescibacteriota; class Microgenomatia; order Levybacterales; family UBA12049; genus DAIDHK01. The sequence continues at coordinate 17,209 of DATKGO010000091.1, forward strand.
GGGCGCCCTTGCGGAATTCACCCTGCTTATTGCTTCGCGCATATCAGAAAGCAGGCAGGCTGCTTTCTGGAATATACATTTTCCAAATATTAACAGCCGGAAGGGGGTGAAAATATGAATACACTAATTACAGCAGATTTCTCACAATTCGGGATACGAGAGCTTATCTTCGCACAAAGATTAATAAAAGCATATACCGAAGAAGGAGCTGACTTCTTAAATAGTGGGATAACGATAAACTTTAATACGCACAGCGGTTATGTCTTTTTATCAGATGACGATTACAATGTTGGCGTACTTGATGAAGAAGAAACGCACATTGTCCAATTCTTTAGCTGTCCTGAGTGTGGCTATGAGGGCACACAACACGATGCAATAAGTGAGGGTAAAGATTTTAATACAAATGATGGTTTTTGTTCGAAAGAGTGCGCGGACAAAAATAAATATTGAATAAAGATGAAAGCAGGGTTCTGTCCACCTGCTTTCATGCTGTTGTTAATTCTCTGTTTTATGGAGTACCTTGCTGCATATTCCTTCTTTATGTATTTCTTCCCAAGTCGATAAATATATCCGCGGTTCTTCACTTCTTCGAAGCTTTTTTATCTGTTTTGCTAGCCAGTTTTGTATTTCTTTAGTAGGACAAACAATGATTAGCTCCGGAAATGGTTTTTTCGTATTCTCCTGCCAGTCATCACTTTTACAGTAGTCTAGGTATTTCTGGACACGCCATTTATAAGTTTTCCAGGGTTTATACGGTTCAAAAATATCAAGAAAATACCGCTTCTTCTTTTTGTTTTTCTCAGTGATTATAAAATAGCTATCCGGGGGAGGATCAATCAGATGGTCCATATTATCCAAATCAGTTTTTGCATAAAACTTTAATGTTGCTTTGGTTATTTTGACTAACGATAAAAGAGAAATATAGAGATGGGCTAACAACATACAGTGACTTCTAAATTTTGGTGAAAGTGTTTTTTCTTTATAAATCCGTTTTAATAACTTTTCATCTATATCTTTTTTTCTAAAGTAATTAATACTCTCATTATCTAGGCAATAGAGTGCCGGAATACTTGGTACTTGCTGCTGATAAAATTTGAATAAGTAGTGATTATCAGTTAGCTCGTTTAGCCATTTGATTACTTTATCTTTTGATTTGTGATTAAGTAAGTTTTGAATTTGTGAAGTATTGAGGCATCTGAATCGGAATGTTAAGTCTAGTATTTCTTTTTGTCTTTGTTTTAGTTTTAGGGTAGTAGTTTGTTTATTTGTATTTTGTTGTAGTTGTTTTTTCATATATTTTCTCCTCTCTTATATATAAGAGTAAAGAAGAGAAAGAATTATCTCTTTCAAGCTCAAAAATACGTAAAAACGGTGTACATGGGTGTACACTATTTTTTTAGTCGGTAAGCGTATTAACGCTTCTTCGTTTCTTGCCTGTTTTTCCGTTTTGTTTGGTAGTACCTTCGGTATGATTGGTTACTTTTTTCATTTTTGGTTTTACATAGATACTGGCATAATTTTTCTGTGAAGTTGCAATGACTTGCTCAATCTTTTTCTTAGATGTTCTGTTTTGTATCGGGAGTGTTACGCCCGAAAACGGTTCCTGCGGATCAATACTGCCAAGTTTTATATAGAAATGAAATCTGGGAAGATTTATAATTTCTCCTTTTTTAACTAGCGGGCTAAATTGAGGAAGTAGTAATTCTTCATCAACCGGACTGGCTGTTTTGAAACAAACTACAGTTCCCACATTTGCCAAAATCATATTCGTAATTCGTGAATTATCCTGCTGTGTAGTTGACTGTTCAGCAATCGTAACCCGAAGGCCAAATTTTCTACCGCCTGACAATAATTTAGTAAATGACGGTGTAGCAAAATTCTGGAATTCATCAATTGAAAGATAAAACGGTTTTCGTAATGCTTTATCAATTCTCGCTCTTTTAAGCATTGCTAAATGGATTTTTGTAATAATTGTTGTTCCGATTAATTGTGATGTATCTTCACTTAGTTTTCCTTCACTGACATTGCAAAGGACTATTTTCCCCTCATCAAGTAATTTATCAAATGAAACCGTAGAATGTGGTTTTTCTAAAATTCTTCTGGCAATAGGAGAGAAGAGAAATCTACCAACTTTAGCAGTCACACCACTGATCATTTTTACAACTTGGTAATCTCCGGCTTTTTCAAATTCTTGTTTCCAGAAATTTCTTAAATGATAATCATCAACTTTAGCAACAATTTCTTTTCTAAACTCTTCATCGGTTAATAAATCAAAGATGGTAAATATCGTTGCATCCTTAACATAAAAAGCAGTATATATCGTGTTTCTTAAGATATATTCGATTCTATGAGCGTCAATTTGTTCATCCTTTTGGAAAATTCTTCTGAAAATTGATATAACACTTTCTGCAACCAATTCCTTCTCAAGTTCCGCATCATCCTCATCAAGATATGGAGTTAATTCCAAAAGATTTATATTAACCGGATGTTTGATATCAAAAGGGTTAATATAGACAACATCGTTAAGTCTGCTTTTTGGAATAACTGCCAGTAAATCTTCAACTAAATCTCCATGCGGATCAATAATGCATACCCCTCGTCCCTTTTGAATATCATCTTTGGCCATATGGAAAAGTACTGTTGATTTTCCTGCTCCGGTTTGACCAATTAGGTACATATGCCGCGAACGTTCATCATCTGTTAGGCCAATAGCGACCTCGCTGCTTCCATAGGTGTTTTTACCAAAGACAACGTCTAGCGTTTTATCTTGTTTTAATAATAGTGGAGCTGGCAGTTCCTGGCTTAATGATTTCACCATATCCTCAGTTTTTGTAGTATCGGTGTATGGGAAATGATACAAATCTGATATTTCACTGGTTGAGAGAATCGGATTTTGATTAAATGTACGATTAGGCGATAAAGCTCTGTTTTTAAACTGAGCAAATCGTTTATTGATTATGACTGCTTGCGGCATGAATGGTAGGGTACGTTTTGTTCCAAGCGATTGATTATTTGAATTCATCTGGCCAAAAGAGGAGACTAATCCCTCCATACGGATTGCTAAATCCTCTGTATCTGCACCTGCGACAAGAAGCCGAATAGATGTTTCAAACATATGCTGGTCTAATTTGCCTTTGACAATTGTTTGTAATTCCTGCTCGTAAGGATTGAGGATCTGCTGAACTGGAATAGGAGCTGGTTGCAACGAAGCTGCTTGGCCTGATTTACTATTAACCGTCATTACATCAATAACGAAATTAATTGTGTATTTGAAAATATTAAAAAGAACAATCAATGTATATTTCAAAATGACATAGATCTCGTGTATTCCCGGAAATGAAAGTAACTCAGTCAATACATTTTGCTGCAAATGCAACCTCAATGGTTCACCTTTAGTAATAATATGCCTGTATTTCCTATGCATATCTAGAATCTTCCAGTGAATTGAGTTAAGAAGCGGCGTTATCACCACTTGAAAAACAACTAAATCTCCTTCTTTTAAATTGGTCATATTGCCGGTTAGATAACTCATCGGATCATGTTCGGTTAAAACCTTTTGGCTATACAAGGGTAGGACGTGATGACTAAGTTGTTTTAATTCCGCAATTCCTAATGATTTATTCTCAATAAGCGAATCATTTATATAATCACTTATTTCACGAACTTTGATACCGGGGAGGTAAGAGAGTAAATTTCTCTTAACAATCTCTGCTTCCTCTTTTACAACCTGTATGACAAATCTGATTCCTTTTCCTCTTTGTGCAACAACTTCTAACGAATAGGTTTTCTTCCGTTTGGTTAAATCATCACTTCTGCTTCTCCGGCGAGCCAGGGTATGAAGTAACCTATACAACTGCTCTGTTGCGTAAGAAGATTTTGCGGTATCTGAAGGGAAGGTTAATTCTAAAAAAATCTTCTCAGTAGTATCTTTAAGGAATCGTCGGAAAATAAAGGGAATGCCGGTTCTATATAGCCCCCGGATACTAACAAAAATAAGAGCAAGAAAGATAAGCATTAAGACAAGGCTTATAAGTGGCCAAAACAAAAGAATTGTTGAGAATAGAAATGACGACATACCAGGAAGTGGAAGCGTAGATACAAACTGTGCCATATGGATTTTCCAGGTCAAAGGAATAATTGGAAGCATCAGGGCAATATACATCAACAAATATTGCGTGTAATTTAGTTTTTTATTATTTTTTATTTGCTGAAGTATTTTGAGATCTTCTTTTGCCTCCGAAGTTAGATGGACATTTGTAGGAATAATATTAGGCGTTGATGTGGGAGTAGGGGTAGGAATATAAACATTTGACTGACCGTTTAGATAGGGATTATTCGCGTTATACTGGTCAATTTGCTGCTGGGCATAATTAGATAGATCAGTCGCAAACGCAGGAGGAGAGACAAGCATAAATGCAAGGAGAACTAAAGGAGCAACAGTGACATATCTGTTGAATTTCATAAATTAAGGCAGGAAGGACCATAATTAAGCTGAACTATATCACTCTAGATCATCTGATGCAATAGTTCGCCTTATTTTGTATCCCATAGTTGAACCACTTTGATACATTTGGTATACTTCCCCTACGAAACCGTTAACCATAGCGTTAGCACGTTTCTTAAGTACATTAACAAGTTGCGGAATTTATATATTTGTTTCAAAGTAGAGGTTTTTTGTTTGCAAACATTTGTAAGTGAAAATCCTTTACTTTGGACAACTGAGTTCAGAGAAAGGTCAAAAACAGAAAGGAAGGTATAATGTCTGATCCATTGCAGATGGCAAGAGATCTTGATCATGATCCAAAATCACGCGATGATCCTGATTATCCAGGCACGCTCCTGATTGAGTGTCACAACTGCACGATGGGAGGAAGAACCCACACACTGCCACCGATTGGTCCTATCTTCTGGCAACGATGCGATCGGAGCAAGATTCGGCAAGAAGAAAACTATATCAGAAAACTTGCCAGTCAACGCACTGTCGCAGGGCTACGTAACGCTATGCGAGACGTTGTGTATGCCGACAGCATCAGCGAACTAAATCTGTTGGATGGATATATTTGGCGCTCTGAAGGAGCTCAAGCGATACTTCGTGAAAACGCGATGCCCTTCATCGAGGCGTTTCTTGAGGAAGCCAGAACCATCCAGAGCCAGTTCAAATGGCATCTAACTGACGAAGAATTCCTTCGTCTCGGCCTAGAACAGAAGTTGTTGTTTATCCACTTTCGGCTGACTGACAGATCAACCATGACAGACGAGCAATGGCTTGCGATCTTTCAAGCTATAGAAAGGAGTTCGGCTAAGCAGCCCGAAAGAGAATACATGCCGTAGAAGAACATTGCTTCGTCATAGCATAACCAGAGAGGAATAGTTCAATGGAGCGACGTGCCTATATCAAGATCACCAGTATCCCACCCGGCGAAGCGCCTGAGCACATCAGGCAATCTTGGGTAGGACTTACATTGCCCTTGGAAAAGGGCTATGAAGGTCCTATCGAAGTGGAACTGGGCGGTTCCGTTACTGGAAAGTACCGTGGACGTCGAAGTGTCTATCCCGTCCTTCCCTGGGAGGCACTTGATGTTCTTGGCAAAGAGAATACGGAAGCCGCTGTCTATTGGGGCTCCCGAGGCTTCTACTCAGACAACAACACCTTCTACTTCGACGCCACCTGCGCCGAAATCGTCAGTCCTCCTGAGGACAGGCAATTGAACCAAGTATTCAAAGCCTTGATTCAAGGGGTTCGGGCAAAAGTCGACGGTGGCCAAATTAGTGTTCCTGAGGAGTTCGACGGCGAATTGGCCAATAGGCTTGCAGATTTCACCCGAGTCTGGGCGGAGAACTATCCTGGCAATCAGGCCGAGATCGACAACGCTCAGCAAAACCTTTTGGACTGGGTCCATTCCGCAACCAAATAACAAAGCACCGGCAAGTAGTCTGATGCAGTAAATTTAACACCGACATATGTATGATTGTCGAGTCTGTTGGGTTTCTGCACTTAGGCAGAAACCCACTTGGTTAACCGGTGCTTTTTCATGGAAATTTTCTCCAAGCAATGAGAGAAACCAACGGCTGCCCTTTTGAACAATGCTTTAAGAAAATTATTCGGGATTACTCCAATTTTAGCCTCATTTCAGGCTTGACAACTATCCCCTTCGTGATATATACTATTCTCATCGTGATAGTATAAATTGACTATGAATCCTGCTGAATTACCACTATTTGCTTCCCTTGAAACTGTTACCACACCAGTTAAGCAAACTACTGAGCTTAATCCGCGAGCACCGCTTGAAAAGGCAATAAATTCTATATTTTTAGATCAATCAGAAGAAAATAAAATTATCAAAACACGAAAACATTTAGGAGAAATTGGAAAAGCGTTTTCTGATGAACAAGTAGAGTGCATTATCACAAACTTTCAATTTTTAATTGATACATGGATGGATGAATACGAAAAAGATGTGTTTAACGAAATGACGTTAAGAGAAGTTATTAACAAAGGGTAAATATGGAACCACTAAATAATACTAAAATTGGTAAAGGAGCAGTTATATATCTCCGTGTGTCAACAGAAGAGCAAGTTGATAATTTTTCCTTGGAAACTCAGGAAAGAATTTGTAAACAAGAAGCCGAAAGAAGAGGAATGGAAATTATTAAGATCTTTAAAGAAGAGGGACGATCCGCCAAAAACATAATAGGTAGACCAGCACTTATCGAATTACTCGAATTTTGTCGGAAAAATAAAAAGACTATTGATGCAGTTATTATCTATAGACTTGATAGAATTTCTCGACAACTGCAAGACTATTTATCTATCCGAAAGAAACTCTCAGAATATGGTATCGAAATTACTTCCGCTTCAGAGCCTACTGGTAATAGTCCAACTGAACGGTTCATTGAGTCAATGCTAGCTAGTTTTGCACAGATGGATAACGATGTAAAAAGCGAAAGAACAAAAAACGGGCTTAAGGCAAGATTCTTAGCCGGACTACCGTCGGGAACACCGCCATTCGGTTATAAAAATGAAAACGGATATGCTGTAAAAGATCAACTGGTGTGGGATAAACTTGTAAAAGCTTGGGAACTGATGGCGAGTGGAACGAAAACTCTTGCAGAAATTGCTAACCTAATGAACGAATGGGGCGTGCGACAAACATTCAAAGGTAAAGACTATCTAATTCAGCCTCAAGCAATCAGCCGAATATTTCGTAACAAGTTCTATATTGGGATATTGACCTCGAAACGCCACCTGGAAGAAGTTCGAGGGCAACATATACCAATGGTTACTGAAGCGATGTTTTACCGCGTCCAGGCTGTTCTAGACGGTCGTAACACCAATATAAACGTACCTCTTCCAAAAAGAATGAAAGATAATCCCGAATTCCCGTTACGAGGAATAGTAAGATGTACCTGTGGAAACCCATTAACAGGAGCGTGGAGTAAGGGAGAACGTGCTAAATATGCCTATTATATTTGCAATAAACGATGTGGCTCAAAATCTATTCCTGTTGATAAATTAAATCAGGCAGTAATAGCATGGTTATCCGCAATTACACCTACTAAAGAAGGTTTAGCAGCCTTCATAGCTCTTCTACGAAGAACATATCACCAAAGGAGCGCACAACTGTTAAAACGAAAAGAGACTGCTGATATCGAATTAAAGAAATTGCACGAATTAAGGCAATCACTCATTCAAAAGAATTTAAGTGGAGTTTACTCGGATGAGATATTTAAAGAACAAAATAAATTGATTGAAGAGAAAATTGCGGCAATCCACGTAACCCAAAATGATGAGCTAGTACAGAAATATAATCTTGAGGCAATCGTTAAGTTTATGTTGGAAAAGTTTGCTAACCTAGGAGCAACATATCAGATGTCGGATATTAGCCAGATTCGCGTGCTAATAAGTTCGATTACACCCACTGGGCTGACTTGGAGCTATCCGGGCTTATCGAACTCCCAAATTAGCTTGATATATCAATCTATTCGTGTGTTCGAACATGAAGGGCTAGGACCTAGTGCCGAGACTCAGAGTCGAACTGAGATGGCGTGTTCTTCAGACACGTGCCTTGACCACCTTGGCTACCTCGGCTTGAATATGATAACTATTTTAACATTTTCTAAGTTCTTTATTCAAGAAAGAAAAAATAACCTCATAATTCTGCTATAATCTGAGCCATTAAAATATGTCTCTTGCAGAATTAGCTAAATCCACACATTCTCCTCTTTTCAAAACAGAAACTGCCAAACCTACAAAAGCAGAGCTACTGGTCTTAAGGCATTTAGATAAAGTTGCGATAAATTATTCTAATGCAAGATTTCCTAATGATTTTTATTCTCAACCAAGAGAAAATATTTATCACAGCACTCGAGCTGGACTAAGAGATTACCATGCGGCACAAGGAAAACCGGAAGAACTCATGCGGCTTGAAAAACAATGGGGAGAAGACGAATTAACTCCCATCAGAATTTTATATGAGGCAAATAAAGATAAGCTGACGATTCCTGAAGATCATAGCAGAATGTCATCGGCTAGACGCAGCCTGGAAGCAACCATTGCTTCCTATTCACTAACTGCGGCTGCCGGATATGCCGGCGGCATGAAAGCTGCTGACATTACCCCACTTTAAGGCCAAAACATAAAAAAGCCCCCAATCTGCTAAACTTTGGTTGTTTTGAATTCCCAAAACAGAAAGGGGGTGAATTGTATTTTGTCTTTTTCTGCCCAATTTGTAAAGGGCATCATTA